>NZ_LGUG01000010.1 GCF_001274715.1 Aneurinibacillus migulanus
ATTGACTTTATGGAATATTATGCGCGCCAGGCGCTGGAACTCAAAGACCGTGGTCAGCAAACACTCGTCCGCCTGCCGGGCGAAGACAACCACCTGGAATACATTCCACTGGGGGTCGGTGTTGTCATTCCGCCATGGAACTTCGCGCTGGCGATCGTAGTTGGCATGGTGACGTCTGCGATGGTGACCGGGAATACCGTTATTCTGAAACCGGCTAGCCAGACGCCAGTCATCGCCTACAAATTTTATGAGCTGTTAGTCGAAGCGGGTCTTCCAGCGGGTGTGGTGAACTTCTTGCCGGGTCGTCCGGATGTGATCGGAGACTACCTGGTTGATCACAAGTTGACCCGTTTTATCAGCTTCACTGGTTCCCGTGCAGTCGGTTTGCGCATTCATGAGCGTTCTTCCAAAGTGGCTCCAGGCCAAATCTGGATGAAACGTCTCGTTGCTGAGATGGGCGGCAAAGACGCCATCGTCGTGCTGGATGATGCAGATGTGGAACTGGCGGCACAAAACATCGTCGCATCAGCGTTCAGCTTCTCCGGTCAGAAATGCTCCGCGTGCTCGCGTGCGATTATTCATGAGGCGGTGTACGATGAGGTATTAAACCGAGTCGTGGACATCACAAAAGGATTGAAAGTAGGCGACGTGCGTGATGCGTCCAACTACACCGGTCCGGTCATTGACGAGAAAGCATTGAACAAAGTAATGGAATACGTAGAAATCGGCAAGCGTGAAGGCAAGCTCGTGGCAGGCGGCAAGCCAGCTGGCGACGAAGGCTTCTTCGTAGAACCGACGATTTTCGCCGATGTAGACCCGGATGCGCGCATTATGCAGGAGGAAGTGTTCGGACCGTTCGTAGCATTTACGAAAGTGCGTGATTTTGACCATGCGATGGAAGTAGCGAACAATACAGAATACGGCTTGACCGGGTCGGTGTTTACCCGCAACCGCGAGTACATCGAGCGTGCCCGTACCGAGTTCCATGTGGGCAACCTGTACTTCAACCGCAAGTGTACTGGAGCCAT
>NZ_LGUG01000011.1 GCF_001274715.1 Aneurinibacillus migulanus
CTTGATTAGATAATTTTTCGTATAGTGCATCTATTTCTATACCATCATCTTGTTTGCCGTAATCTTCTAAAAACAAATTTTTTTTATCATCTTTCATATAGTAACAGTAGTCTTCGTATTCTAAGTTACCTATACCCAATGTAGGGTGTTCGTGGTTTTCAGTACATAAACAAATATCGCAATTAAATGACTGAAAAATACTTTTAAATCTTGAAAGAAATTCATGCTTTATTGGTGTTATAAGCGGATAGTGGAACACCGTCTCTTTCGTAGGCAGCGCCCAAGTAAGGGGCCACTCAACGAACGCCTCCTTCTTATCGTGCCTAGGTCGATATCTTCGTCGAAGCTGCTGATGACCGTTGTCCGTGCATCCAAATAGTTGCCGATGTACATCGTATCCGGCATCCACTCCCTTGTATAACTGAGGTCCTAGAACACGATGCGATATTCGCTTTTTTCGTTCAAGATTGCATCAAAGAAGGACGAAATAAGCACCTTTACCGCTTGCAACTGCCTCTTCTGCGGCATGAGTTGGGCCGTATTATACAGCCTGTTGCCGAGCCCGGCTCATTTGCAGCCAATCATGAATTCTGATTTGCCTTGGACATGACATATCAGACTTTGGACACTGGACATTGCCCATTATGGGAACCGTTTCTTTCCACGGACTTTCACTTTTCTTAAAATAACCTTACATGGCAGGAGATCGGCGCCAAGGCTCGAACCATACGTGTAACGGGGAGGGATAATGATGCGAAAAACGATTTTGCTTGTCGACGACGAATCGGATATCATCGATTTACTCAAGCTGTTTTTGGAAAAAGATTTCGATTTGCTCGAGGCGCACGACGGTCAAGCGGCGGTTGAGCTGTTCACGCGGCACTCGGTCGATTTGGCCGTGATCGATATCATGATGCCGCATCTCGACGGCTTCCAGTTGCTGCAATGGATACGCAAGCAATCGAAGCTGCCGGTGATCGTCTTGTCGGCGAAAAATCAGGAAACGGACAAAATCGCCGGGCTGGGTCTTGGTGCGGACGATTTTATCACGAAGCCGTTCAGCCCGCTGGAGGTCGTGGCGCGCATTCAAGCGCAGCTACGCAGAACGTATGAGTTCAACGACCCCGCGGCCGAACCGACCGAAATACGGCTGGGCGATCTGACGCTGGATCACGAAGCGTGCATCCTGTATAAACGGGGGGAACCGATTGCGCTCAGCGCCATCGAATATAAGCTACTCAAGCTGTTCATGAGCAAACCAGGCCGCATTTATACAAAAAAACAAATTTTCGAAAATGTCTGGTCTGACCCGTACATCGCTGATGACAATACGATTATGGTGCAAATCAGCCGGCTGCGGGATAAAATCGAGGATTCGCCCCGGGAGTCGTTTTATCTGAAAACGGTACGGGGACTTGGATACCGATTCGCCAAGAAGGATGAGCTCCATGCGCCGTAAATCGAAACTGTTCGGTATGCTGCTTCGGAACTACATCATGTTTTCGCTGACGGTTGGCGCAAGCGTGATTTTGCTACTGCTCTTTTTTGTCGAGCGGACGAACGATTGGCTGCCTGCGCAGCAGATGTCATTGCTGCAAGCAGGCGAAATCGTCCGGTCCCATACAGCCGATATTCCCTCGGAGTCGATCGAGGCCCTGCATGGCTGGGTGGAAATTCTCGACGAGCGGCTGCAGGTAATCGAATTGAAGGGCATCAAACAGGACGGCCCGGATGCGTATACGGAACGCGAGCTTAACGCGTTATTTTACGATATGAAGGAAAATCCGTTTTACACCTCCATTGCCCCGTTTCGCACCGATAACGGACAGGTTCGATACTGCGTGGTCAGGCTGCCGAAAAAAAATATAAAGGCGGGTTTCACGCTCGACGAGGGAACGCCCGAAAATCAGTCGATCTTCTGGGGCACCTTGGCGGAGACGGGATTGCTGTTCCTTGTGTTGTTCGGGATCAACGTTTATGTATACAGCAGGCTGACCGCGACCCGATTGACGAACCCACTCAGAGAAATTGCCGCGGGCATCTGTAGTATTGCAGGCGGACGTTACCACGAAAGGCTTCGTTTCGAAGCGCATTACGAGTTGGCGCAAATTCAGGAGAGCTTTAACGTGATGGCGGAAAAATTGGAAAAGGCGGAAACGGAGAAGCGGCAGCTTGAAGAAAGCAAGCAGCGGATGCTCGTGCACATTTCGCACGACTTGAAGACGCCGATTACGACGATTCAAGGCTATGCCAATGCGCTGCAGCTCGGCATGATCGAGGAGGAAGCGAAGAAACAGCGAACGCTCAACCTGATCCATGACAAAACAAAACTGGTCACCGAGCTGATCGACGACGTGTTCGAGCTGTCCAAGCTAGAGAGCCCTGACTATCCGATTGTCAAGGAAGCAAGCGACCTTGCCGAATTCGTGCGGGAGATGGCGGTCGCCTATTACGACCTGTTCGAAGAACGAAGCTTTGTATTCGAATACGATATTCCAGCACAGGAAGTGAGCGTTCCGTTTAATGGGAAGCTGCTGTACCGCGCCGTCTCCAACCTACTGGCGAACGCGCTGAAATACAATCCGCCTGGGACGCATGTGCGGCTAACGCTTGCGGATGGGGACGAGATGATCCGCATCGAAGCAGCCGACAACGGCGTTGGCATCCCCGACCACCTGCGGGACCGCGTCTTCGACGCATTCGTTCGCGGCGACGCCGCTAGAAAAAGCGACGGCGGAACGGGCCTTGGCCTGACGATCGCGAGGCACATCGTGGAGAAGCATGGCGGGCAGCTGCGCTTACACGTGGACGAAGGCTGGACACGGTTCGAGCTAATGTTGCCGAAGGCGGCTAGCTCTTGATGAGTACTAGGGGTTCGTGATTAATGGTCTGTTCACATAAACCGCAAGCAATGATCAACAGTGGTATAGCATAAAATTCGTATGGAAAAGGATTACTCCTTGTAAAGAAAAAACGAGAGCTTAGTAAATATAAAGCGATTTATATGATTAAGGACTATTTTCCACTTCTGTTTCAAGCTACACAAAAAAACACCCAAGAGCTATCAAAGATCCTCCTTCGCCTGTTCAACCTCCTACAGCGAAACGGGCGAAAATCCCACCGTTATAAGAAAAAAACGGCCTTTGATATCCTGGGTGTTGTTTATGAGTATACCATGAATCATGGCAATGCAGCATAAGTCAAAAAATGAAGCCCGC
>NZ_LGUG01000012.1 GCF_001274715.1 Aneurinibacillus migulanus
ACGCTGCTATTAAAGCGTTCCTGCAACGACATGGATTAAAAGACCGTGGCATCAAGATACGAACAAATCTGGCTGTATTAAAGGTCAAGGCAAAAGCAGCTTTATTAGAATGCTTTTTCATATCGAATCCGAAGGAAGCGGCGTTGATGAAAGACGCTGCTTTTTTGCTTGAATTAGCGGAAGCCATCGGACAAGGTGTGCTAGTTGCTATCGGTATTGCCTATGTGCCAGTAAAGAAGCCAGAAACACCACAACCTACTCAACCTAAGGAGGAAAAGAAACTCATGAAAACAGAAGATGCAAACAAAATCATTCGTATCTTACAGGACAGATGGAACGCTTCAACATGCCAGGATGAGAAAAAAGAAGTTGGTCGGCTTGCCGATGAGGTGCGTGTAGCTGCCGGAATGAAGAAGGTGAATGGCTAATGAAGGAGAGACTGAAAGACCCGTTTCTGTGGGCTGGCGTTGGTGGATTGTTGTATCAAGTTTTAAACGCAAGAGGATTTATTGTTCCCCAAGGTCTATGGGATTTAGGATTAGACCTTATCAGTTATGCTTGCATTGGTGTTGGTGTAGTATCCGGGTATACCGGGAAAGCGAAGAAAGAGTAAGATGATTAAGCCCCGCTGTCCGTATGGATGGCGGGGCTTTTTTTGTATCATGCAATTACTGTCTAACTCTGTATTCGCATAGACCCATACTTAACTACTGCATCTGTTTTTATAAAGTTTTGATGCAGAATGAAAGAAAATGTTTACTTGTAAGCAAAAACAAGAGCAAACGCTATAATAAATCGGACTATAAAGTCCTTTACAATAACAAAACTGCGACCAACCTTTAATCAATCAAGAAGCAGTAACCTTGTAATTGGTAATCTATAAATGATTGTTGCCACTTTGTCCATTTTTATTGCCATTTTGGAAAGTTTAAGTTATAATATGGATAACAGAACTCACCACGCCTCTTAACAATGCGGACCAGGGTGAGTCATTTTTATTTATAGGGGTTATTCTCATGGAGGAAAACCAAATGAAACCTGCACTTACACATGAAGAGCAATTAAATTTGTTGAAAAATAGAAATTTAATAATAAAAAATGAGTACTTTGCGTTGGAAATTCTAAAAAGAGTGAATTACTACAGACTTCGCGGATACACATTGTCATTAGAAAAAAACGACAGATTTTTTGATGGAATAACCTTTGAACATGTATATACCTTGTATCAGTTCGATCAGAAACTACGAAATATATTGCTTCCAATGTTAGAAAATATAGAAATCGCTTTTCGAACTGAAATTGCCTATGTATTAGCTCATAAATATGGTCCTTTAGGATATAAAAATAAAGAATATTTCAAAAGCGAATTACATCATGCTAATTTTTTATTGGAAGTTAAAAAAGAAACTTCGAGGGGAAAAGAACTCTTTGTTCAGCATTATCAACAAAAGTATGATGGTCAATTTCCGATATGGGCAGTGGTTGAACTTATAACCTTTGGTGCACTATCCATGTTATTTAAGAACATGAAGAAAGATGATCAAAAGAAAATTGCAGGTGAAACTTACGGGACCACCCCGTTCTATATAGAAAGCTGGCTTAGAACGCTGGCGTATGTAAGGAATGTATGTGCTCACTACGGACGACTGTACGGGAAACGATTAGTTCTTTCACCAAAATTATTTGATGATGATAAAAAACGAGGTATACAAGAAAAAAGCCCATTTGCAGCTATATATATAATGAGCAGATTATGTCTGGATAAAAGCGTTTGGGACTTTTTCATTTCTAACTTATATGCACTGGTTAGTCAGTATGAAGACCAGATAAAATTGCATCTTATTGGTTTTCCAGAAAATTGGTATGAATTACTTAATGAAAAAAGATAAAATGTTTAATAATATTTTTTTGTGAAAATAGTTCTTTTTTTAAAATATTGTTCATATGCTTTATTGCGTAAGCGTATAGCGATAGTAAGCGCGAAGCAATACAGCTTAATAGCATACCTATGGCCTCCTACCTTAACCGGCAGGAGGCTTTATTTTTGGTTATAGACGGCATGATATGTAATGGCATCACATGCTCCAGAAGTCTTCAGCTCTCACGCTTTTATCGACAGCGCGTACTGCCGACAGTATCTTCTTTATCGTCGTTCCAGTCGGTATATAATCCGGATCGGACGCTATTTTCCCCACGGTATTCCGGTTCACTCCAGACTTAGCCGCAACCCATTGTTGACTAATTCCCCGTTTATCAATCCATTTACCAAATTTACTTCTTTTCTTTCCAAGGCCAAACATCTAAATCACTCCTTGGAACTTAGTCTGTCCAATTTGCAAAGAAAAATTATCGTTTCATCCAAAAAAAATTTGCATTTTGGACAAGCGGACTCCCATATCATTTAACAAATCACACCGTTCGCGGTCGAGTTCATAATCAAGTGCGTTCAGCACGAGAGATGCGCGAACGAAAAAACGAACCTTGAAAACTCAATATTCTCGCATGAAACAGCTTGCTTCTTGTCGTTCGCTTTCTCCCCAACTATTTCTTACAGAAATAAAAATGAGGTGGCGTTGTTCAAAAAGGAGTTGATACAAATTGATGCTTGAGATTATCTCTTCAGTTGTGATGGGTTCGATCGCCCTTTATGCCCAATTCAAAAAAACGGGCGCAACAAATGACAGCGATAAATTGAATCAAATTTTTACTAATTCAGGTCTGAACATTCGAGACGGGAAAAGAACATTCACTACGCAGCTTGTCAAAAGAAAGATATATCCCTGGGGCGTTGAGTACCGATATAGGATTCCATTGGGAAGAAGCTTTGAAGATTATAAAGCAAAATTCAATCACATCCAGGATGGACTTAATAACAGGAAGACCCTACTCCACTTCACTCTAACAGACCTAAAAAGCCTTAATTTGAAGCAAAACCTCATTCACCAGATAAAAGAGTTGTTGAAGAAGAAAAAAGCCACCAGAAAGGAGATAGAGCTGTCTTACGATGGCCTACTCAAGATAAAGGTCTATAACGAGCCACTACCTACCCTACTCCACTACACAGACATAAGCCTAGTCGGAGACGGCTGGAAAGTGACCGTAGGACAAATTCGAGAAGGAAACCAACTCATTCTACATGACTTTGAAAAAATCCCTCACATGGTCATTGGCGGCGCCACACGGTATGGGAAATCAAATTTCCTCAATATGCTCATTACCACTCTCCTACTCCTGCAGCCGGATAACGTTCAATTCACCCTTATTGATTTAAAAGGCGGTGTAGAGTTTTCAGACTACCAGGATATAGAACAGGTCGTAAACTACGCCGAAGAGCCAGAAGAGGCCGAGAAAGCCCTCAGATCCGTCGTAAAAGAAATGCGTGAGAAACAACAGCAATTTAAGCATCGCTCGGTAAAGAATGTACAGGAGGCAAAGGACCCTACTCGTCATTTCATCATCATTGATGAAGTCGGAGAACTAAATCCGTCTGAAGCCATTACTAAAGAGGAACGGGCATTGAAGGAGAGCTGCCAAACATACATGAGCCAAATTGCCCGGCTAGGTGCCGGCCTTGGGTATCGGCAGATTCTTGCCACACAGTACCCTACGGGCGACGTGATTCCCCGTCAGTGTAAACAAAATTCAGATGCAAAGCTTTGCTTCAGGGTTCAGAATGGAACGGCCAGCCGTGTTGTACTTGATGAAACGGGAGCTGAAGAACTACCAGAGGTAAAAGGCCGTGCAATTTATCAAACGGCGGACCGGAGACGAATCCTGCAAACACCTATGATCGAAACAAAGATCATTCATCAGGCCATTATGCCTCATATCGTTATTAAAGCGAGAAAGGAGCCCGTCAATGAGGTCAAAAATAAGCCGGATGGAGAGACAAGAACAGATATTGCTCAGTCTGGAAAGATTCAATTTCTTGACTAGGAGCCACATACAGCGTCTTCACAGGCTTGGAGGCGACAGGAACGCACAAAAGGTATTGCGGCAGATGGAAGCGTACCTACACAGCTTCCGAGAGGGCTATGACACGGTATATTATCTAAACAAGTCAGGCCGGGAGATGATTGGGGCTAAAAAGCAAGTAAAACGGACGCTGCAAACTACTCATAACTTAATGCGTGTTGACTTCTTCTTTCATATGGGCTGCCCTCCTCATTGGTTTAACGAACGAAAGGTAGAAATCGGAGGAAAGGTTTGTGTTATCCCTGATGCCCTCTTCTTCAAGGATAAACAGTACAACTTTTTAGAAGTGGATAATCGGCAAACAATGGCTGAAAACAAAGCAAAAGTACACAAGTACAGAAAGATGTTTGAGTCAGGTGTCTTTCAAAATGATAAAAATTTCGGCTATTTTCCTACTTTACATATCGTAACAGTCAACAAAAGCAGAATGAAACGCTTTAGGGAGATATGCGACGGCCTACCCTTTCAGGTGTATTTGATTGACGAGATTAAATAAGGGAGTGTTTAGAATGGCAAAGGTTCAAACGATCGGATTTACTGAGTTTATGGATGGCTCATGGAAGACGCCAAAAATAAGCAACAAAGACCTAAAGAAGCTTACGAGCACACTTATTAAGGCCGGTTGTATGGTTCCCCTTGCCCTATCTCCGACGGCGGTCTTTGCTGAAGGAGCTGGCGAAGCGGCAACCAAGGCTGTTGCTTCTACTTCGCTATCTATCCTTGCTCATGCTCTTGATCCAATTGTTCAAATACTTGTTGCAATCAGTCTGCCTGTCGCTTCAGTTGTTATGATTGGAGGCTGTTTCTTTTTCATGTTTGGTAACTCTGAAAAGGCTTGGAATACGATACAACACGCAGGATTGGGCTATATCTTAATCCAGCTTTCTCCACTGTTTATAAGAGTACTTGAACAAGTCGGAAAAAGCTTATAAATAAAAAGCACAAGTGTCCGCTTGTGCTTTTTAACCTACTATAAATCACCGTTTGCCCTACCCTATAATTCATACTCTTTCTTTAAACGTTCCTCAAAATGTTGATGAATGTATTCTCGGATAAATTGCTCACGTTTGTCGAAGTCTTCTTCTTTCCTAAACCACCCTACTTTTTTCATCCTCTCAGACTCTGGCTTTTGCGACCATAGATTCCGCGCCTCTTCTCTGAGAATATATTCAACACGTTTCTGCGTAATCATGTCTGTGACTCTGTTTTGCCGTTCTTCTAAAGGGTCTACAGGCTTCGGTAAAGAATTAAGCAGTTCTTTCTTCATTTCTTCTATCTTGGCGGCTGTTTTTTGCTCATAGATACGCTCAATGGTTTGCGTGATGGCTTCAATATCAATCTTTCCAGGCGAATTATCCTGTTCATCAATTGGAAACGGTCTAAGTTCAAACTCATCAACAAGTTGATCGAATATCGCGTCTAGAGCCCACTTTTGATCACGCTTTTTAACAATGAAATGGGCAATCTCTAAATCTAGGTTATCGTAAATCTTCTCCTGACTTTCGCCAACACGGTTTACATAATGCAATTTACGTTCTTCAAGTCGTTTAAACCAAGAGTCTACAGTGTTGTAGTGTTTACCGACTTCTTTTGAGAAATCAATAATCTTCCAATAATCTTTCATACTCCCACCTTTCTCTCAAAAAGATACGCACAATAGGATTCACTTGTTATTCATATATCACATATGAATCATTTTTTAAATAGAATCAGCAAAAATTTCCCCAAATCAAGTAACACACATGTGATTCACCCATTATATATGACTCATATTAAATGACTTACTAGTGATTCACTTATCACATGTTACTCACCGATAAATCTATTGAAAGCCTGACGGAGTCCATTGTCAAATCGAAAACAACATGGTATCGTTACCTTATGTTACATAACAAAACATAAAGTAACTATAACATAATGTAACCTTATATAAATTGGAGGGAAGAGCTCCTTGCAAGAAGAAAAAGTAGTCGCATTTGATGACAGAACTGTAGCTTTTATCTGCGAAAAAGTAATTAAAGAATCAATATTGCTGGATGTTTTGTACCTTATAACACGTTCAGATGAGGGTATATCTAAAATTGATATTTTGAGAGAGTATCAAGCGGCTTGTAATGTTGATCCTGGTACACAAAAATTTCGTTTTGCGATTGATGAAGCGATCGCCACAATGATAGGTACTACATTCATTAGTTCTTATCGTAAAAAACCGGCAGACATGTATTTTCTTACTGAAAATGGCAAGAAGGCAACAGAATATATGGGTGATTTCTTAGAACGGAATCCAGAGCTACTAAAAGCCTGCAAAATCATGCCGAAAGGGGAGAACGTATAAAATGTTAACTATCGACAATGTATGGCAATTAGAAAGTTTCGTGAAGCAAAAAGGAGCGACTGTTGGTACAAAGCTTGGATTTGTTGGGTTGGGACAGGGGGGAGGAAAAATCGTTGATGCATTCGCTGGCATCCGGAACGCGAACGGGAACGCCCAATATCCAGTGCTATGCATCAATACAAATATGGGGGATATCCAAAACCTTCAAAACGTCGATAGAGCTAACCGTCTCCAGTTAAAAGGTGCAGAGTTTGAAAAAGGGGCTGGTATGGACCCTGAAAAGGGTAAGCAAGCTATGGCGGCGAATGGGGAGATTGTATTCGAAACTCTCAACCGTGTAATGCACGATACTGAAGCCATTGTTGTTGTGGCGTCGCTGGGCGGAGGTACTGGAACCGGCTCCATTAACATGGTCATTGACGTATGTGCGGATTACTTAGGAAAGCCAGTTATGGCTATCGTAAGTCTCCCGAACCCTCATGTTGATGAAAACGTGAATGCATACGAAGCGTTGAAAGAGTTGGTACCCAAATTAGAAGAGTACCAGGAGGACGAACAGGGCGGCTCGTATCGCGTTCTAGAGAACATCGTAATCCTAGACAACAAAAAAATTATTGAAGAGCATATAGAGGCTGTGGAGCAGGGGAGCGCGGAAGTTACAAATTTATCTTGGGACCGTTACTCAAACTATAAGGTAGCTTCTATACTACATGAATGGAACGTCGTTACTACATTAGAGAGTGACAAAACCTTAGATGCGGAAGACTTTAAGAACAAACTGCTGTTTACGGGCGGTGTGCTCACATTTGCGAAGAAGAAAATCAATTTACAGAGCGGGGATCTGAAAAGCGAAAACGACCTGATTAATGAAATTGTGGCTACATACCGGGAAAGAAATGTCCTGGCTAATGGATTTGACTATAAAAATGATGCGATTGCATTCGGCATTAATATCGTGATGCCGAAAAACACAGAAAAGCTATTGAACAGGGACACATTAGAAAAAATTAATCGCCAGCTGCAAGGAGAGTTGGAAGGAGTGCCGATTTATTATGGCCGTTCCACATGGGATAGCAAACATGCACTGGTATATACAATTTGTAGCTTGCGGGGATTACCAGAACGGGCCAGAAATTTGAAACAAGAGTCCGAGGAGCTGCTAGCAAAGCAAAGAGAGAGAGAAGAGCGGCAGTCTGGTTTTGACATTGGTGGAGAGTTAAGCAGCCGTCAAGGGCGTACCAGTACACGGACAAGAGCAGGGAAAGCCGCTGCACCAGCGAATCCGTTTACAGCCTTAAAAAAGGAGACGACTGAGAAGAAGCTAGAAAAGAAATTCAATCCTTTTAAATAATAAAATCAATGAATAGACCGACCTTAGGGACGGTCTTTATTTTTTGTATGGATTATACTATTAAAAAAGACTGGATTATATAGGAAAAAAGGATTACAATACCAATAAAAGGAAGAGGAAAGGGGTTGTCACATGAGTCTAAAGGATATACTAATAATGCAAGTGCCTACCGGAGCTTTAAAAGAGATAATAAAAAGGGAAGGTTTTGATGCTAAGCTGAATTCCACAGAAGATATGGCCGATGCCGTTTCCTCTGCTAGCCCTACCATTGGTTGGGAATTAGCTGACCAATTCCAATTCGCTGGAGCGACCGCGGTTAATATACATGTTATGATGAGCGGTATCCCTCCCGAATGGCATGATATTGAATACTTTAAAGATTATCTAATTCAAAAGTATACAGGTTCATTGTTTGGGAAAGGCATTCGTCCAAAGTTAACAAATGAACCGAAACTAATTAAGGCTCGTCAATTAAACGGAAAAATCATTTTAGCTTTTTCTTATTTAGGTACCCCCAAAAGATATTTAGACGACTACCAAATAGTAGTTCGTTCTCCACAATTACTTGAATATGTAGTGGTACACTTTTCACCTTTTTCGGTAGAAATCAGAGCAAGTCAAACACAAAACGAAAGTTTCAAACAATCTGTACTAAAAATTATGGATATAAAAGAAGAGGTTGTTTGGGATAAAGTTACCAAACTGACAGATCAACAAGCCAATGAACTAGCTCGTAGATTGAAAGCTCGTTTAAGGGCTGCGAAGCATAAAATGACAGAGGGTGTTTATGCTACAAAAGAAGTTACAGCACATACAAGAGTCGAAGACCTTGAATCGACCGAAGAATACAAAAAGGAATTCGGCGATCAACCCATGAAGAAGAAAACACTAATTTTTCCTTATGAATATTCTTTTGGATTTAAAGATGAAATATCCTATGTAATAACGGACGAGGGACTTTGGTTTCGCTCAAATGTTGGTGAGGAAGTAATTATGTATGTTTTGAATCACATACTTGATATAAAATATAATCAAAATAATGAGTCTGAAGAAATATTGGATGAAGAGGAAACAGGAGAACAACAACTCGCTATAGAATTAGAACAAGAGGAAATTACTGAACAGGTTTCTCTAGAGTAGGCCAAGATTCTATGTATGAGGGGAGGGCTTCAAGGTGGATGAGGATCTATATTTCCTTATAGAAGATATATTGGAACAAATGGCTGTTGAAGGTCGTTCCCACTTTGCGCCTCACTATGTATGCGCTAGGCTTGGTGTTACTGATTTGAAATCTGTAACCGAGTATATGTTGGACTTAGTAGGCAAGAAATTAACAGTATATTACGAAGTAGAATGCCCTAACGGAGATAGTGATTATGATGTTGACTCTTTATCAGAAATCACAGAGGAAATAAGAACATGTAGTATATGCGATATCAAATACATTCCTAGCCTAGATAAAGTTTGGATTGTATTTAATTTTCTTCCGGGGTATTTAAAACATGTAAAAAAAAAGAAATCAGTCCAACTAATAATGTAAGTAATACAGTTAATGCAAAACCAACATCTGTACTCGATATAATGAAATCTGGAGTGAATATTGATAAACTCTACTACGTTGTAAACGGGGAGATGACAATAATGGACGGCAAACAAATCTTTGCAGGTAACGCTTTTAAAAATGCGCAGCTTGGTGATAATACTAACTTTCAAGGGAATGAAAATACACAAGTAAAAATTGAAAAAAATCAGACCGGAATATCACCCGATATTTTTGCGGATTTCATTCAAGAGATACATAAATTGCCAAATGAAGCTGAACGAAACGAGGCATTAGGAGACGCTCAAAAACTTCAAGAAGCTGTAAAAAACGGAAACCTTGATCGAGCAAAAACATTGTATACACTTTTTTCAAATACGCTTCGTGATTCGGCCGCTGGGATTGCTATAGCTCGGGCTATTGGATTTATTTCAGGAACACCTATATAAAAATACAACTTATAATACTTAACAAAATAGCCGCCCAGGATAGGGCGGCTATTATTATGCCTACTTTTCTCCGAACGCAAGGAGCATTTGTTTTACACGTTTACGCTGTTCTTCGCGAGACGGTTCTTTTCCTGAACCACTCTGAGCTTCTAATGCTTTCTGTCTCTCCATTTGCCTTAAAATATGTTCAGGAATCCCTTCATAAGCAGGATTGCTTTTCTGACCTTCCAATTGCTTTTCTATCTCCGGTTTATTCTTCCGGTAGTCTTGCTCTAAAGCTTTATAAGCATAACCAGTTATATTCTTTACTCTTCCGGCTAAATAGTCTTTCTCGACAATATGTAGGTTTTCCAGTATGTATGATTCATCATAAGTCTTCAGGATGTACTCGATTTGTGCTTGAGTCAATCCGAACGCTTTTAAACGAGAAGCAATGGCTATTTCCTCAACGATTTTAGGCTCTATGTGGTTAATCTCTTTTGTTGACCTTCCTCGGGTAATGATAAAGCGGACCCCAACAACTTTTCTAGAGGCTTTCAATTCTTCAAACTCAAAAGATAAGTCTGTCTTTTCATCAAGTTCCTTCTGAGCGGAAGTAAGAACTCGGCTCTTGAAATGCCCGTATAGCTTGTACTCATCTGGTTCAATACCGAGAATAGACTTCAAATGTTCCAAGTCAAAGGTGCGTTCTCCGATATTCGCATATTGTTTTAGCAGTTCATAGATACGAATAGAGTAGCTACTGCGTAGCGGTATAACGTTGTTTAGCCGGTAGCTGGTGAAACGTTCCTTGAGCTGCAGTAAGAAGGGGATAAGCTCTTCCGAAAACTTAAATTCCATGAACCCTTCCTTCTCTTTATATTTGGCCCACTCAAACCAGGAACTCACCGTATATACGCCTTCGCTTTTAATCTCGAATCCCTTGTAGACGAAATCCTTTATGATTTTTTTAATATCGTTATGTATGCTTTTGCCTTTAAGACCAAGTAGGTCGATAAATTCGCCTACCTCAATTCTGCATGTCCGGAACACAGTATCTTCTGGCTGTATTTTGGCAGCCAGTATACAGATGATGCGTTGTTCGTGAAGGGTTAATCGGTATGATGCTTCAATCAGATCGTTTGATTTGGTGACGATCAATTTCTCATCTATTTTCTCCAAAGCGTTCATGCCACACCTCATCTTCGCCATCTTTTTGCTCTATTATACTATATATTATCGACGAACTATCACAAATTTTAAACTTGTGATAGTTGACCCTGTTTTTGCGATAGTTCGCCCTGTTTATGTGATAATTCACCCTGAATTTGTGATAGTTGACCCTGTTTATGTGATAGTTCGCCCTGAATTTGTGATAATTAAGACCCTGAATTTGTGATAGTTGACCCTGTTTATGTGATAGTTCGCCCTGAATTTGTGATAGTTGACCCTGTTTATGTGATAGTTAGACTCTATAAACCTAGTAATATCAAGGGGTTCAAGCTTCCGAAAACATATAAAACATATAAAACATATAAAACAAAAGATCGTAAAACATTTAAAACAACGTCAAGAAAATGTCGTCGTAAATTTTATCCATTCATTTTATAATTGCTTAGAAGGAGAATGGAATTATTTTGTAGTTTTGTTCTTGAATTAAGTTAGAGAGGGGTTTAATTATGAATTTAACTGAATTTATGGACAAAGTGTTAACTGCTCAAAAGGAAGATTGGACAATTAACGTTTGTTGGGGAGGAGGAAGTGGTCCGTCATATTACAACAATATTACGGTCTGGAAAACAGGGGATGATGAATTTCATAGCCTAGACATCGATTCTCATAGTACAGTAGCATCATTAAAAACAGATTTATCAATCAGTCTAGCATGGGGAATGGAACATAGAGATAATTTTATGGAGGAATGGGCAAATAAATTCCCTGATCCAAAGGCGACAAGTAGTTTTATAGATTTCTTTTATAATGGGACATTAGTATACAGGGATATTTATGTGACGGTAGATGGCGGACGAGTCTCTATTCCTTTACCAGATAGGGAGATTGATGATAAGACATATGAGGTTACAAGATATTCAATACCAAAAAAGAAATATGAACTCTTTAAATTAATTAATGGGTCAGGCTCCACATATGACTATGACAACTATATACAAAGGGCTGGCATCGAGATAGTTGACGATAAGTGGCCAAAATAAAAAAAGAGCGGTGTATCTTTTAAAGAGGATAGTATCAAATTTTTTATATTTGCCAATAGTATATAATTAACTCCCTAGTATATATACCAGGGAGTTTTATTAGTTTGCTTTATTTTTCAGCCCATAGACCTTTCTTAGCATCCCGAGCCTGCTTCTGCAGTTTTACAAAGCTATCTGTATATTTAACGTTCGGCGGGAACGTTGCAACCTGGGCATAGCCTTCTTTGACAAGTGTCTGATTCAACATTTCAGCTTTCGGATTCTTAGCGTTGCCTAACCATACATACGCCAATAGACGCCCGTATTTGTCCCTCTGTTGAACGTCAAACTCTAAAGTTACTGTTTGTCCATTGAGGCGCTTCTTGGTGTAAGCGGAAGCTTCTGGGCCGTATGGTTGTACAGGTTTGTTTGGATGGACCGTTTCTGGCGTATCAACACCAATCAAACGAAGGCTTTCTTCCTTGCCATTGACCTTCGCTTTGAATGTATCCCCGTCAACGACCTTCGTAACTGTTACTTTCAAGGTACCAGGAAGCTTGTTTTGAGCTGGTTTAGTTGTAGTCGCCTTTGCGGGAGCTGGTTGCGTTGCTTTTGTAGTAGGGGCAGACGTTGTTTTTGTGCTGCCTCCGTTATGGTAGTGATATTCCCCGTCTTTTAATCCCCATTTAGCACAGTTTGTCCGGCATGTGTGTCCTCCATTTGCGTCGGTGCGGCCGGGATGAGCAGAAGCGGACAGCGGAGCTGCTACCAGTCCTAGCATGATCATGAGTGCAAGTATCTTTTTCATAATGTCCTCCTTGATAGATTTGTTAGGTTATATAAACTTTCTTGAACAACTGAATTTATGGATTATTGCCAGTTGCTACAGTGAAAGAGAATATTCCATTCTCATCATGCTTTAAAATAACAATAAAGGTCCCTGGCTTTTCTTCTCCAAACCACTGTTGATCAAATAGATTTGCTAGAGAAGGGCTGTGGTACATAACAACGTCCCGGTTCCCATCCAACTTCCACTTTTTAATTTTCTTAGAATCGAGAGGAATGACATTTTGGACATAGCTATTCGCATCTTCTAATGTTCTTCTTGGCTTATCCGTTGCTTCAAATTGTACAAGTACATTCCAGGCACGATCGTTAACAAACATAGGGAGTATATAATCTCCTGAAAATCTGGCCATATCCTTAGTACCGGCATTCTCCCCATATTGTTTTTCAAATGCTTGATATGTATCGCCTAATCCCCCAGAGCGGGTAAGCAAGGCCGGTGCTTTGACTTCTTCCTGCTTTTCTTGTGCTGGTGGGGGAGGAGTAGGCGTTTCTTCATTCTTTTCTTGCGCCATAGCCCGCGTATTCTGAGCATTTTCTTCTTGTTGTACTGAAGAAGCTGCCGTCTGGACGTTGTCTTTTTTATTTTCACTAAAAAATTCAGCAGCTAACGCGAAAATATAGAGATAAGCAATACTGGCCACAACCATTTTCCATTTAGTTTTTGAACGAAACCCTACTACCTTCCTCCACCAAGGACGTTGCGTAACTTGAACGGGTACGTGCTGTCTAATAATTGCTTCGATTTCTTTTGCTTTGTCCTCTACAATCAGTTCTTTAGAAAATAAATCCTTTTGAAATATAAACTGTGCCTTAATGAAGAAGTGTTCTGCAGAAGCGGACTCCCAATCCCGAAAAAACAACTCGTCCACTTTATTCAATTCTTTCTTATTAGTCGCTTCAAAAATTTCTATTCCATCCTGATTTACAGTGCCAAAAAAACGACCGAGAGCCGTTTTCTTGACCGGAACAATGTACACTAGTTCTTTTCCGTCTTGCTGAAATGAGTTGGATAGAGAATCCTTCACCCATTTTGGAACCCCGATGTTTTTTTCTTTACTCATGTCTTCCTCCTATAACAAAAATGATGCTTATACCAAGAAAAGAAAATCAAACCGTTCTAAATGTAAAGTTTTTCTATTGAATCTTACATATTTAACCCTCTATTCTACAGATGGACAAATTTTCTGTAAAAGGGATGTGCCGTTTTGAGAGAGCTAGGAACTCATTTTCGAAAGCGAAGAGTATGGTTAAAAATGACACAAGAGGACGTCGCCAAAAAATGCAACATCTCTATAAGATGGTATAGAAAAATTGAAAAGAATGAGCACTCCCCTGGAATTGCCACTTTGTACGCTATATGCAAGGTGTTACGCATCAAGCCTAAGGAAATGCGCCAGTTATATATTCAATCACTAAAAAGCGAATCTAGACTCTTCCGAATTGCTGATATGTACTTTCAAGCTGGTGATCAGCAAAATGCAAAAAAAGTGATGTCTTGTTATTTCGCTGTTATTCGTCAAAAAAAGATGAGCAACAATTACCAGTTAACAGGAATCTGTCTAATCCTCAAGTATGACTTCCTCTCCACCAAAGTGAACAATAGGATGATTAAATATATCGTTGAACAGGCAGATAGTCTTAAAGAAAAAGACTGGTTATTCATAATTAAAGCGGTTATAACTGGGGAATTGCCTGAAAATCGTTCGACAAATCAGTTCTAATTTTGTCGAATGATGTAGAATTTTTCAATTAAGTGGAAAAAGCGGAACAAAAAGAAGTTAAGACTAAACAATCATGTTCCGGTTTTGGCTTGCACACCCATGTATGATGTATATATAGAGAAAATATTCCTATCACTTAAAAAATTTTCCGGAAAAGAAAGCTGATTGGAAAAAGAAGAATATAGGAGTGAGAGAAAGTGTAAGAGGAAAGGGATAAGGGGAGGAACCCTTTGAGTAAGGGGCAAAATAAGGAGTAGCCGATAACGGCTATTTTCTACCTGAGAGTAGAGAGAGATGTTTTCTCAACTACTACTCTTTACGTCGGCTCGCTACCCAGCTTCGCCATTCAGCTGGGGAAACCTCTTCTAAATCAAAAAGTTCTTCAACGCTACATTCGAGCGCACGCGCACAGTTGATCGCGATTTCGATAGGCATCGTCCTGCGATCGTTCGCATAATCGTTAATGCGTTGATAGGGAAAATGAATTTTTTTAGCTAGCCATCGTTGTGTTTTCCCCATCTGGCGCAGAAGAGATTTGAGCCGACTCCTCTGTATGAGGACAGGCATGGGGAACCTCCTCTATGAAGATGTAACGTTGTTAATTATAGCTTAAAAAACACCATAAATTTTAGGTATTTTCATTAGACTGAGTACCTTGAAAGTAGTGACAAACTGCGAGTTGGTATTGCTTTCCTGCATGTACGCCAGTAAAATTAAAATGAATTAGGAACAGGTGTTCTGTGTTTTGAGGTTAAAAAAATTTAGAGAAGAATATAAATAGGGGAGTAGAAATGAAAATTTCATCTAGACAAAAAGAGATTATTAAATTTATCAAGTGCTATCAAGCGGACAAGGGGTATTCACCGTCGACAAGAGAGATCGCAAAGGGAGTAGGGTTAGCCTCCAGTTCGACTGTTCATGGCCATTTGGAGCGCTTAGAACGACGCGGATATATTAAACGTGGCGATATAAAAAGCCCACGCGCAATTGAAATTATTGAAGATGAAAAAAACAGTGGTGCATTTTTTGCGAAAAAACATGATCCGGTTTTATACTTTTTGGTAGAGGACGATGAAATGTTAAAGTCTAAAATCAAGAAAGGAGATACCGTGATTGTGCGCCCTACGAGGAACGTAGAGGATGGGAATATAGCTTTAGTTAATTTAGGTGGCCGTAAGATGATTCGGCGATTATATAGCGATGGCAGACAAAGAATGCTGGAAGCTGATGAAAAGGAAACGATAGTTACCAGTGAAGCCGACGTGATAGGGAAAGTAATAGGGGTATTAGGCTTGATTGAAGATGGGGCTGAGAGTATATAGAAAAGGGAGGGGGCATTCAATGAATAAAACAGAAACAGAATTAACATACATGGATGGTAATGCTTTGTTGGAACTAAAGAAAGAGTGCCTTAAAAATAATCCAAATGCAAAAGAGGTTTATAAAAAGTTGCAAGAAATTGTACTTATGAAATAAAACAGAATACGACTACGAAAAACCGAATGATGGCATATTGCTATTTTCGGTTTTTTATTTCCAGAATTTATTAGATAATCGTATACTAGCATTAGATTAAAAGATAAGGGAGAGAATAATGAGAGAGCAAAAATGGTATTTATCAAGCTGGTTTATTGCATTGATGTTTATGTTTTGGTTTTTAGTTGTTCCACTAGTTATCGGTATTATCCTTTTGATTCGGCAAAATAAAGAAAATCAAATAGTAAGAAAAGAGTGGGAAGATAGCGGCTTTGGTGATTTAGTTAGAATACAAGAAAGGAGAGACAAAATACAAAAAGAGGTACAGGAACTAATTGGTAATGCGGAAAAAGAAGCAAAAGGCATAATTGAAAGCGCTAAAACAGAGGGAGATGATTTGCGGAAAGTGGCGCAGGGAATAGTTGATAATGCAAAGAAAGAGGTAGTGGATTTAAAGAATGAGATAAGTGAGTTAACGAAGGAAGTACATAATGCTGAGCAAAAGAAGAAGGAATTACATAATGAAATAGTTGTCCTAGAGGATGAAGTTCTTTATCAATCATTTGGTTTTTATACACCAAAATATAACTTAGAAAATTCCGAAGCGTATAAACAAAGGCTTGAATCAGTCAGGAACAAACAAAAGGAAATGGTCAAAAATCGCAAGGCTACTATTCATTCGGATGATTGGCGACTCGACGGCAATAAACAAAAAGGAAAAGCCATGAATAATAATAACATAAAATTGACGATTCGCTCCTTTAACAACGAATGTGATGCGGCGATTAGTAAAGTTAAGTTCAATAATATCCAATCTATTGAAAAGCGTATCGAGAAAGCCTTTGACGCATTAAATAAAGTAAATAAGCATAATAAGATTGAAATTAAACAGGAATACTTTAAGTTAAAAAAAGAAGAGCTATATTTAGCATATGAGTATGAAAAGAAAAAAGAAGAGGAACGAGAAGAACAACGACGCATAAAAGAGCAGATGCGTGAGGAACAACGTGTTCTTCAAGAGATTAATAAAATTAAAGAGAAATTAGAGAAAGAGGAAACTCACTTTAAACAAGAGATAGATAAACTAAAGAAAAAATTAGAGACAGCAACAGGCAGTATGAAAGAATTAATAGAAACAAAAATAAGAGAGCTAGAAGAAAAACTTGTACTTATCGAAAAAGACAAAGAGGATGTATATAATCGGGAACAAAACACACGAGCCGGTTATGTTTATATTATTTCAAATATCGGTTCATTTGGAGAGAATGTCTACAAAATCGGAATGACCAGAAGGTTAGAACCAACGGAACGAATAAGGGAGTTAAGCGGAGCTTCTGTCCCTTTCGGTTTTGATATACATGCAATGATTTTTAGCGAAGATGCACCAAGTTTAGAAAATGCACTACATAAATCTTTCCGCAGGAAAAGCGTCAATAAGGTTAACCATCGAAAAGAGTTTTTCTATGTGACTTTAAAAGAAATAGAGGATATCGTAAAAAAGAATCATAATAAAGTCGTCGAATTCACCAAATTAGCTGAAGCGCAAGAATACAGACAAAGCGTCATGATAGATCAAACTCAACTTGAAGTAGCTGCCACTCGCTGAGTTAAGAATATGTAAAGTAAAAAACGACCGTTCCTATAAAGTGCGGTCGTTTTACTTATTTTTCAGTCTCCCTAAATTGCTTTAGTAATTCTTTTACAATTTTCTTTTTCTCGGGTGGTAGTTCCATCATTAAAAGCATTAGCTCTTTTCCTTCTGGATCATCCGCGAATAACTCTTCAACAGCCTCTTTTGTTAATGGTCTATCTTCATCACTATTTTTATTATCGTTTATAGCCAATTCAGAAGCGCTATTGTTTTTAATAACGTTTGTGGCGGGATTATCTGTTCTTCCAAGAAGGTAGTCGATAGATACACTGAAGAAATCAGCTAGTTTTTGAATTGTATCATAATCAGGATTTCTTCTTCCGATTTCATACTGTGCATAAGATCCCCTGGCGATGCTAAGAAGATCGGCCATATCTTGTTGTGTTTTCTTTCTTGATTTTCTTAAAGATTTAAGACGAATGGGAAATTCATTCATTGCAAAATCGATCTCCTTTCATTATTTATTATACTTATAATGCGTCAAAAAGACACATAAAAAAATGTTGTCAATTAGACGCAAGGGGTATTGACTATGTCATAGTGACACATTATAATGTAGTCATAGAGACGCAAAGGGGTGATGATATGAAACGACAATGGATGATTGATTCTCTTCAGAAGCTTGAAATATCTACAAGTGAATTAGCGAAAAAAGTGAAAGTTTCAAGGGGGCATATCGCCCATATTATAGGCGGAACCCGAACACCAAGTGTTCCGTTGGCGAAAAAAATTGCTAAGGTTTTAAAGGTAGAATGGACTCTTTTTTTTAATGAAAAATGCGTCAAAAAGCAACAAAATAAAATAACGGCATAATAAATTATATCCAAAATGACGCAAAATATAATCTGAAAATGTTTCCAATGAGTAAAACCACCGTTTAAAACTAGCGTAGTAAGCAAGGCGGGAAATGGTGTGGTAGAAACAATAGGAACATATGTGCTGATGTATATTAATACTGCGTAGTTTTTTTCGCCAAAAAAGAACATGCAGCCTGCTTATCCGCACCTTTATATCTGACTATTCAGATTTTTATTCTTTGTTTTTGGTATCTAAATAGCCTTATTTACTACGACAAAGAACGCCTCAACTACTGTTAAACAAATTGTAGCATAGGCAATCGTGGCAAAAAAGTGATCCAATGACACAAAACGAGGTGATATAAATGGCTTTTGGCACACATCAAAAAGAAGCCAGAGAAGCCGCTGGACTTACACAAACCGATTTCGCAGATGAGATTAATGTCAGCCGGTCCGCGGTTTCGATGGTAGAGCAAAACAGAAGGAAAATGCCTAAAGAAGTGATAGGGAAAAGCGTAGAAGTTATGGACGATGGATTATACGCTATAGCAGCCGCGCAAGAGGTGATCGGATATAGCTGGATTCCAGTCTTGAACGGTCCTGCGGTAGACCTTCATCGTTCTAGCGTAAAAGACAAAACGGAAGAAGAGCTAGAAGAAGTAATGGAAGCGATACGGAGTGTATGTCTTGCCAATCATCCAAAAAGCATGTCGGAGTATGATAACGCAAAACTGGACGAAGTTCTTGACGAAGCTGCCGAGGCTGTAGTGGCCTTGCTTCACTACATCGCTGTTATTTGCAGGGAATATAAAAAGTCCTGGCGACGGGTTTGGATTCGGATTTATCAAAAGTTCAAGGCGAAAGGATATATCAAGTAAGTGAGGTGAACAAATTGGACAAGCTTCAAGAGAAAAAGAACCTAGGTGATGACTTGTTTACTGAAATGGTCGCTGACATTAAGCAATACATACATGTGCATTATCAGACTAAGCGATATGTCCCATCTGTAGGCGAAATTCTATCGGACATGGTTTATACCGGTAATCTTCTTATCAACTTCTTAAATGGATTACGACCAGTACGAAAAGAAGCAGTGCATCATTTCGCTTACCTAGTATCTGAGGTAGTCCAGGAGGCTAAATACGAATACGAAGGGAGACGAAGCGCATGAAAATAAAAGTTGGGTTATGGCTGTCTCTTCCTAAGCACCAGAAGATAGGCATGCTACAAGCTTTGAAAAATGTGCAAGAAAGGTGGAGGAAAGAACGTGAGCAGGCTCAAGTCGCGTGAACAGAAAAGTCCGCTTACTATATTGGAACAAAATTTAAACATACAGGAAGTGTTAGAAAGAACAATGCTTTATGATATGAGCCTTATGGATGCGGAACAAAATGAGGCATACCTGGAACGATTAGTGATGAATAGGATAGCGCTTGAAGCAGAAAAGGCAAAATTCCAGAAAGGATGGGGCGCATGAGTCGAATTGAGAGATTTCTTGAAGCGTTAGAAGAGGCAAAGAAAGAAATAGAAACGTTTAAGCAGCAAGCGGAACAATATAAAAAAGAAGGCAATGAATGGGCCTATGACCTTGCTATGAAAGGTTACGAAATGAGCAAAACAATGTACGAGGAAGACAAGGAATTCTATACAAAAATAGCCGTCATGAGCGGGAACTCGATAACGGCCTAACAACTGGTTGTACACAATATACCATGCATACAGAAAAACAGCAAGCTTTATCTCAGTGGCTTGCTGTAGAGCCTACAGACAACTCTCTACCACCCCGGGGATTTATCGTCTGTAGGTCCTACAGCGCTCCTGAGAGTGCTAGAAAGGGGGAGAGGATAAATGAATGAACCTCAAAGAAACATTGCTGTTCGTTTGAAAAAAGAAGTCGCCAATCAAACGGCGACTCAAAGTAAATATGAAGTTCCTAAAATGTTTCTTCGGATTGATTTCTATGAATTCCCTGATTTATCACCTAAAAAAACAGAAGAACTTGAGACTGAATTACATGTAGCTATTAACAAAGTTTTAAACAAATATTTTAGTTGATTTTACCCTTGTTAGCATTTGGAAAAATCAACCGTTACGGGAAGGCCGCAATGAATACATTCTTTATCATTAAGTACTTGATAGCCAGAAGGATATGTAGCTTTTTCGCTATCCGGACATGTAACTAATAGCCAGTTTACTTCATCTGAAACAAGTTCAGGTGATTGGACTCCGCCGCCATGTCCAACAATTTCCCAACCTGAGTTTACAAGCTCGTTTTGCAGATTTGTTTTTTGCTCTTCGGTTAATGTCCGCATTCTAATTTGATGGACTTTACCCATAATTTCCACCCCTTTCGATATGGATTTGGAAGAATGCTAACTCGCCAAAGTATTGATTCCTCCGAAAGATACCATTCGACAAGGGGGATGGAAAATCCTACATCTTATCGGGCTATAAGCCCGACTATGGCCAACAGGACGAGCCTGTGTCCGGTGCAAGCCCGGTAACGGCCACCACAACCACAGGGGAGTGAAAGGAGTTGAAAACCTCCATTTCTTGCGTCGCATACGTACTTCCCCTGACTTTCATCTAAGCGAATACACAGGCGCGGCCATCGGAGCCGTATTGCTGGCGTAGAGGTAGGGGCGCCAGCTCGCTATCAAATGGAAGGAGGAAGCTAGTGGAACAGTCAAATAGCCCCACATTACATCAAAAGGAAGATGGAAGTTTGCAGTTAAGGGATCGTCTTCATTTTCTCTTTTGCGCTTGCGGAAAACCCGCTGTACATTACTTTCCTGATGAAGAAGATCACTGGAGATTTCAATGTGCTTCATGCGCTAAAGAGTAAGGAGGCGAAGGGATTGAAAAGCAGCAACATACTCATTGATGTTAATAAGACACAGTGCACCACATGCGAAAAATCATTTTATGAATTTGAAGAAAGCGAATTAAGCAACTGTCCTTACTGCAAAGAAGAACTAACATCATACAACACCAAGAGCGTTGAAGATAAGTATCTGCGTATTGTTATTAATCACGAAACTGGAGTAATTACGGCCCATGAGGAGGATGAACATTTTGTATAACGGCTACACTTGCCCGATCGCTGATTATCATAAGCTCGCCTTTGAGCACTGCGCTCAATGCGAATGCCTTCACGGTTGCTACGGCGACAGTGGAGAGCCGCTTTTCTTCGAACCAGCGTGTTCAGAAGGTCCGGTAATGGAAGAGAAATAAAAAACGACCTGCGGGAACAGGTCGTTTCAAAAAAGTCGCTCAAAAAATATCGTTAGTCCAATTATAGCACAGGGCGGCTTTCAAATTCAATAAGGAGGCATGACATATGGCCGTTCCAGAAAGAAATCTATCGTTAGTAAATCAGTCATCGGTACCTACACTTCAATTCGATGAAACAAAGCTTCAGGTGATTAAAAACACAGTGGCCAAAGGTGCAACGAATGATGAATTTCAGATGTTCATCCATTTGTGCCAGCGTTACAGCTTAGATCCTTTCCTAAAAGAAATATGGTTCATCAAATACGGAAACAGCCAGGATTCTCCTATCATCATGACTAGCCGGGATGGATACTTAAAAATCGCACAGCAAAACGAGAACTTTGAAGGCTTAAAATCCTTTGTTGTTCGAGAGGGAGATATATTCGAAATCGACGCCCAGACCGATGCGGTCATACACAAATTTGGAGCCAAACGAGGAAAAATCATCGGTGCGTGGGCGGCTGCTTACCATAAAACCCGCCGTCCCGCCGTCTGTTTTGTTGAATTCGAAGAGTACAAAAAGAACAGTGATGTATGGAAAAAGTATCCCTCTGCCATGATTCAAAAGGTTGCCGAAGTATTCGTTTTAAAACGTCAGTTCGGCATCTCCGGCCTTGTTACACAAGAAGAAATGAGCATTCCGAAAGAGGAAATGCCACATACAAAGAGCTACCGCGTGGATGATACGCCTTTGCAGACGGAACCGGAAATCATGTCACAAGAAGAACCGCCACAGATGGACGATGTAGCACGCAAACGCTACTTCCTAGACATGATGAACCGAATCAAGACGTCCGCCATCGTTGCCGGATATGCAGAAGACAAAGTAGGGCAGGAAATCCGAAAGGCAGGGGAACTGGTACTTGGTAAGCCAGAGCCTAAGGGTTGGATATGCGCAGATTGCCAAACGATACTCGACTATTTTGATGAACAACTAAAGTTTTAAATGATACGGCGGGGGCGGCCATGCCGCTCCTGCCCCATAGAAAGGAAAAGTTATATGAGCCAGAAGACGAATCAAGGTTGGATCAAACGGTTCAAAGTTGGAAAACGAACAGTAAAAGTTGAACGCAGAGCGGATGATGCTCCAATGGGTAGGTTTGGTGGCGGTTGGGAGTATTGCTTTGGAATTCAGATGGGAAAGAAAAAGTGGCGCGGAACTATCTACCTTATGTTGTGGAGATTTGAAGTACGGATAGATAAAAGGAGGGGATAGAGTGATAATCATATGTTCTTCTTGCAAAGAAAAAACAGCTTGGGATGATGCCTGCACAGTCGAAAGTTTAGAACATGTCACAGAAATTTGCTCTAAGTGCTATGAGAGGATTTTCGGCTTAAATTCCAAGTTAGAAAGGAAGGAAACAAAGTGACCGAACAAGAGTTGCAAGAGATACAGAATCGTTGGGCAGCTGCAACGCCTGGACCGTGGCGATGGGATGTAAACAAGACAGATAAATTAGTTCATCTATCAACTACCCATTCTGGAAGATATCATGTGATGCAATTTAGGCGATATGGCATGCAAGGTGCTCAACCTATGTTTCAAAAATACGAGAAGTATGAGGGGCCTGTAACGGAGCGGGGCAGCGAAGGGATGCACAAGGTAGAAGATTTTGCAATTCCTCGTGTATCTCATATGACTAAATACGGCCTAGACATTAATCATCCTGATGCACAGGCTATCGCTAATGCGCCAGAAGATGTACGGAAGTTGATAAAAGAGGTCAAGCGTCTGCAAAAAGAAAATCAAGCACTAAAAAGACAGCAAGAAACGCCAGTATAGGGGCTGAAAGCATGAATGATAAAACCGTTTATCGAGTCAAGAAAGACACCAATTTTATCGTAATGAACAAAACAGGGTTGCAGGACAAGCAGCTCTCATGGAAAGCAAAAGGGCTCCTGGCCTACATGCTCTCAATGCCGGATAACTGGAAGTTCCATAATGAAGAGTTGGCCACGCATTCCCCTGAAGGGGTCGGCGTCATTAAATCAGCCATCAAAGAGCTAAAGGAACGCGGATATGTTGTTCGGGAGCCCATTAGGGATGAAAAAGGAAAGGTCAAAGAATGGGGCACATTCGTTTATGAAGTACCACAAGCGCCAGAAGGTGAAAAGCCGCCTCTGGATGATAAACGTCCAGAAGTCAAAAATCCACCCACTGGGGAAACCAGCGGGTGGGAAAACCACCCTGTGGAAAATCGACCGCTACTAAATAATGATTTATCACTTAGTAATGATTTTACAGAGAAAGATAGATTGATTGATAGTAAGCAAGAACACGCGCAAGAGGATGATTTTGAACCTACTTCAAAACCAAAAGGCGACGGGATTCCGATTACCGCTCCTGGTGCCGTCCAGGAAGAAATATCGCCGACAGATCGGTTTAACAAGATTGAGCAGCATTATATCATGCGCCGTGGAGGATTTTGCTTAAACGGAAAAGACAGTAAGGCCATCACAGAGATTTTGAAAGAAGGAATATCGTCTGAAACCATTATTGCTGGTATCGACCGAGCATTTGATACCTATGAACCGAAATATTCAGGAGACAAAATCAGGGCATTCTCTTACTGCTCTACGGTCATTCGGCAAATGCACTACGAGAAAACAGAGCGGGAAAAGGCGCTACGAGATGTAGAGCGATTTAATCCAGATGAAGGATCAGTAAAGCCAACCGGTTCCACTAAACCTCATATAGGCGGGAAAAGAGGCTATCAGAATCAGCGTAAAGATGAATTACCGCCACTCATTCGCGAACAAATAGAACGACAACAGCGAATGGCTGCTGGTGAATTCAATCCATCCGAGGGAAAAGCTTCAGCCGAGGATACCGACGAAAAGAAACGTCGTGTACAAGAATTGCTGAAGGAGATGGGAGAGGTTAAAGCATGAGTGAGCAACTGAACCTGTTTGGCGAAAGTACAGGCGTTCAGGTCGGTTCCAGCAAGGGAGCTGGTAAAGCGGAAAGGGTAGTGCAGTCAACAACAGCGAATAAACCACGCCCCGGTGTATGTGAATGCGGGAGCGGAAAATTCAAACCGTTTCTACGTGACAGCTTATGGATACGCAAGTGCAAAAATGAGTTATGCGGAAAAGAAACCGTTGTGTAAGGGAGGGTAGACATGTCTCTTACGAAACATAAAAAATCTCAAATTAGGGTTCATATTGGTTACTTACTAGATACACAATGCGGACGCTGCGCCCAGAAAAGCCAGTTTCCAACAAACAAAAGAAGCGAAAGTGCAGAGTTTATCCAATATTGCAATACTCAATGCCCTGTAGGAATTAGGATACAACAAATGTACAACGCAATGTCGGAAGGAAAAAAAGTTAATTTTAGCAAGATGAAGCCAGTTAAAGCACCTATGATTAAAGCTCCTACAGCAACCTCATTAAAAAGACACAAGGTTCGTTGTGTAGATTGTCAGCATGAAACATATAGACCACAAAAAGAAGATGGATTCGGTACCTGTACAAAATGTGATGGAAAAATGAAGTTGAAAAATGTACGGCGCGGGCGTCCGCCAAAGCAAAAGGTGTCATCTACGTAGGGAGGAAGATAACGTGTGTAAAACATGCATATTCGTTGATTTGTGCGGGAGTCAAAAATGCGGTGATTATGTAGGCGATCCATGGAAAGTGGATGAAAGCATGGAACTACTGGAGGGAGAATATGCGCGAGATTAAGTTTAGGGCTTGGGATAAGCAAGAAAAAGAAATGTTTATGCCAGATACAGAGAATAACAATGAGATTTTTTTTGCTGGATTTGTTAATGGTGTGTTGCGCTGTTCGGAGAGCCAATATGACGAAGATGATGACTTTATCTTAATGCAATACACCGGGCTAAAAGATAAGAACGGTAAGGATATTTATGAGGGCGACCTTGTAAACAACGAAGATAATGAAACAGCAGTCATTATTTATGAAACCGGCAGCTTCTTGCTTCAATATCCTGATAGTCCACTTGATTTTGATTCTCTATTTGATTTTCAAGACGACCGACTAGAAATTATCGGAAACATCTATCAAAACCCGGAATTGCTGGAGGGAGAATATGCGAGAGATCAAGTTTAGAGCTTGGAATCCAGAAACAAAAACAATGGTGTATGAACTAGAAGAAATAAACTTGTTAGGTACAAATATAGTCGCTGGAATATCCTCTGGACTAATAAAAGCATCGTACATGAATGGTAGAGGATTGTGGATTGAAGCAGAACTTATGCAATACACCGGGCTGAAGGATCGGAATGGACGTGACATTTACGAGGGAGATATAAATGGTAGCGATGAGCCTATGTATGTAGCTTATCAAGATGGTTGTTTTGGTTTGAAATTCAAGAATAACCCTAGCTATTTTGATTCGTGTATTAACTGGGATCAACTCGAAATCATCGGAAACATCTATCAAAACCCGGAACTACTGGAGGAACAACATGGCTAGACGATTTTATAAACGGCGTCCAGAAGCATCCGGGCAAGCATTTGAGGACATTATCGACTCAACCAATTTGCAATATAAAAACGGCGAGGTAGCGCTAATACACAAACGCCCTACGCCAATCAAGGCATTGAAAACGCAAGGGAATCGCGTACTAAGTGGAGTCTTTGAAAAGAAAAGCACGGTCGATTATGACGGAATATATCGCGGTAAGGCGCTCTACTTTGAAGCGAAGAATACGCAAAGTGAGACAAGTTTTCCGCTTGCGAACATAGAGGCGCACCAGTTGGAACACTTCGAGGCAGCAGAAAAACACGGTGCCTTATGTTTTGTCCTGATCAGGTTTGAAAAGAAAGGAACCATCTTCTATGCTCCATTCTCGTTCATTCAGAAATGTCGGAAACGGGCCAAGGAAGGCGGGCGCAAAAGTATCGCATATAACGAATTCCTGGAACACTGTCCAGAAGTACCGGTAACTCTGCGGGCGAATATAGACTATCTGCTCTTTGTAGACCGGGAGATAGAAGGCGAGACAGCATGACAAACACAGACAAGGCGCTTGCGCTTATGCTTCCCCGCCTAAAAAGCAAAGAGAGTAGGCGAATAACCATGCTAGGTAATACGGCTATTCGTATGATAAAGCAACATCTGGATTGTTATGAATCGAAAAGGGGTTGTTTACATGGAAATGGTTAATCCTGGCGTACTGTACTTTGGCGGAAGACCTGTTATGGATGCGTTAAACGATTGGTTAAAACCGCAGGAGGCTAAAGACTACATACCGCCTAAGCCTGCTAAAGAAGTTCAGAAGGATGCAGTAGTAAATGTGAAGGAAAAGCAGTTGCAACGGTTACAGCGCATCGTGGAACGGACAAGAAAGCAACGGATTCGGCAGAAGGTAACTAAACGGATTGATCAATTCGAGCAATGCTCATAGGCGGGGTGAAAAACATGGCAGAACAGAAGAAAAAACGCGGTCCGGCCCCAGTGATTCTCTCGCGCAAAGTTTCGAACTGGATTAACCAAAGCACGACTAATTATCGGGTTGAAAGTTGGAAAGTCGGTGGTGGTCATTCATGGAGCGAAAAGAAATAATCGATGAATTGTTTCCTTGGCTACCAAAAGAAAAGCCAAAGGAAGAAAAACCACTATTTTGCGGCGGATGCAAGTACTTCCCGTTTTCAGGGAAACAGAAAGAGCGTTGCAGGAAGGTGTATTGGACCGTAAATGCAACAGATAACGCCTGCTGTCACTATAAGAGGCGACCAAGGAAACGAGCGTCAAAGGCTGCACAACAGACGATATTGCCACGTCAGATGTGGAAGCCCTGTGAAGAGTGTGGACGGTGGCTGAAGACGGCGGCAAGTATACAAGAAGGTGTAGGGCATGGGTGTAAGCGGAAGAAAGAAAGGATGAAGGACTAATGGCAAATGTACACTTTTTAAAAACGTGGCCAGAGTACTTCCAGGCGGTTTTTGATGGTAATAAAGCATTCGAAATTAGAAAGAACGATCGGAACTTTGCTGTAGGTGATTGGGTGGTCTTAAAAGAATGGTGCCCAGAAAAACAAGCATACACAGATAGGGAAGTAGCTGCTGAAATTATGTACATGACAAATTACGAACAAAAAGACGGTTATGTTGTTCTTTCTATCAAGCCAACTAAAGAAAGAGCAAAGGCAATGCCTAAATGGGTGCTAGATATAGCCAGAAAAAACGGATTATCCAAGCAAACCGTTCATTACCGTTTAAAAGAGTTAGGGATGGACATTGTAGAGGCTATCACAAGACCCGGGAGGTATAAGAGAGGGGTGAAGTAAGGTGAATCCTGCTCTTGCTAAGAAAGCAGCCAAACAAATTGAAAGTTGTTACCTGAAAGAAGAACGAGACGAAGTTTATGTAGCCGGTGCTGATATTGACTTTATCTGGTCCATGAAGCAAGTTCGACTATTTCGGAAACGTTGGAAAGAGAATGTGCCCTTAGATGAGATTGCGGCAGAGTTAGGACGTGAACTTTATGACGTAGAAGAATTGGCCTTGGATCAATCGAGAAAGGGACGAATTAAGAAACGTGCTGGCGGTGCATACGGACAAGCTGTATAGCGCACTAAGGCGATATGACGAAAAGCGAAAGGATGAGAAATTTGTGGCCAACGAAATTTTACAAGGAGATTGCAAAGAAGTTTTAAAACAAAAACCGGACGGATATTTTAATTGCTGCGTTACTTCTCCTCCGTATTGGGGATTACGTGACTATGGTATTCCACCGTCAAGCTGGCCAGCAATGACATACTCACCGATGCCAGGCTTACCGGATATTCATATTCCAGAATGGACTGGATGCCTGGGCTTGGAGCCGACGCCAGAAATGTTCGTCGCTCATATGGTCCTGGTGTTCCGGGAAGTACGACGCACACTGCGGGATGACGGAACGCTTTGGCTGAATTTTGGAGATAGCTACGCTGGTAATCCGCGTAGGGATGAAGGATTTAATGCTCGCTGGCACGGTAAACACTATCTGTCTGATAAGCAGGGTGAGACGGCACGAACAAGGCCAAGGCGAGATATGCCGGACGGATTAAAACAGAAGGATCTTGTTGGTATTCCGTGGCGCGTAGCATTCGCACTACAGGCGGACGGATGGTATTTGCGAATGGATAACATCTGGCACAAACCAAATTGCATGCCTGAGAGTGTGGTTGACAGACCAACTAAGGCCCATGAATACATGTTCCTTCTGAGTAAAAGCAAAAAGTATTATTACGATGCTGAAGCAATAAAAGAACCTGCAGTCGGATTCGACTTTCGTCCTCCAGCTGGATCAGAAGGTGCATTTGGTCCACAACAATCGAGAAGACGAAAAGGCAACAGTAAAACTTTTCGTGGTGGTGGCCAATATACGCAAGGTCAAAGCTTCGACAATTCAAATACAGTTATCCGAGAAAGCCATGGTAACCAGCCAAACGAATCCGGAATGCGAAATAAGCGCTCGGTTTGGACAGTGGCCACAGCACAATTAGCAGAAAGTCATTTTGCGACGTTTCCGGAAAAACTGATTGAGCCATGTATCTTAGCTGGTTGTCCTGAAGGCGGAAGGGTGCTGGACCCATTCTTCGGATCCGGAACAACTGGAAGAGTGGCCATGAAGTACAATCGTGAGTTTACAGGTATTGATTTGAACGATAAATATATCAATCTTTCGCAAAAGCGTACTTCTAGCGTTCAAGCAGTTCTAAACCTGTAGCACAGTATTCACACTTTAGCCCATATTGCGATAAGGAGGAATGAAACTATGCTAACGACAGAAGAAAAGAAGTGGCTCGCACTTGTTTTACGTGACACATTCAATGATGGAGCGGATGTGGCAGATGAGGATATTCATTTGTATGAATCTATCATGAGTAAATTAGAAGCTTAATTCGGCAATATAGCGAAAAGTCATTTGCTCACTAACGGAGGAGAAATAATGGTTGGATATGAGTTCGAAAATGTTGAAGTAAAAGAAGATTTTGAGATTTATGAGTATGATGACGATGGTGAAATAATTGACACTTTAGTTATTAAAAAAGGCACTAAGGGTGTAGTCGAATCAATGGGGTTGTATCTACCGAGGGACCCAGAACCATATTACGATTTAATGTTTTATTTAGAGGATGGCAATGAGGTTGATGTTTGTCTGTACGAGAGTGAAATGGAGCAGTTCATAGCACTAAATTAATTCGCACTTCAGCCCATATTGCGAAAAAGGAGGGATAAACCATGTCAAACGTAGTTGAAGAAATCCGTAATGAATTAAAATCCAAAATTGCAGTAATTGATAAACGTATAGAACGTAGGAGTGGAGCAAATTATCACGATGAAACTAAAAAGATAGAGATGCTTCATGGTGAAGCTTTAGCCTATGAAAAAGTACTAAAGATGTTAGAAAAGTACGGATTATCGTAAACAAGTCGATTTAAGTATACGCAAAACAACCCTTAAACGAAAAGGAGAGGATATAATGAGTAACCTTCGCGTAATTGCAAACGAGCTAATCCCAGTGTACGCAACTGAAGATAACCAACGATTAATCAATGGCCGTGAGCTTCATGGATTCCTTGGAGTAGAGGATAAGTTTTCTCAATGGATTCAGCGACGCATTGAAAAGTACGGATTCGAAGCTGGTGAGGACTTTTTCACAATTCCGGGAAAAAGTCAGGGTGGCCGCCCTTCTGTTGAATATCTTCTCACTATGGATACAGCCAAAGAAATATCAATGGTAGAAAACAATGAACGAGGGCGACAAGTACGCAAATATTTCATTGAAATGGAAAGGCGGGCCAAAGAAGTAAAGAACAACGTCATCCCTCTCGATGAGCGTCAGGTACGCATGGAGCTACTAAAATCAGCACTTGAACATGAGGAACGGCTTGAATCAGTAGAGCAGCGACTTACAGAAGTAACCCGTAAGGTAGAAGAACAAATCACCCTACAACATCATGAGCAGTATACGCTACAAAAAGCAATCAATCGTCGGGTACTTGATTTAGCTGAACGGGTCGAATTTCAACAACTAGGATTTAATGAACAAGATCGTATTACTCCAGACCTTGGAAAAGTAAAGAGGAAGCTATATAGCCAGATTCACCGCTCCATCAAAGATTGTTTCGCTGTCGCCAGTTATCGAGATATACGCCGATGCGATTTTGAAGAAGCAATGAAGTATGTACAAGCTTGGCGTCCGCGTTTGGCAGCATAAAAAGTGCCGGTCCAAATTGACCGGCTAGAAAAGAAACGTTATAAAACAACATTGGGCGTCCCGGCCCCCACCGGAGCGCCCACCTAAAGAATATAACACAAGCCTATGAACGGATGAAATAGAACATATGGGAAGGGAAACAAAGGATGAAAAGAAAAGGCGACTCCTCATTCATTGAGAAGAGAGTCAACAATATAACCTATCCGCTCCCGAAAGAGCGTATGCGTGATGAGGATACCTTTCTCAACTGCCGGTGGTGCGGTGTAGAGCTGAACGACAAACGGAAACGTTTCTGCTGCCAAGAACACCGCGACGAATGGTTAGACGTTATCTACTGGCCTGAAGACTTCCAACGGCAAAGGAAGAAGGCGCTAGAGCGTGATAAGAAAACCTGTCAGGAGTGTGGAATGACAAACCTAGAGCACATAAAAAAGTTTAATCAAAGTTTACATGCTCATCATATTGTCCCTCGCATCGATGGCGGTAGCAACTATGTAGATAATCTCGTCATGCTCTGCCAAGAATGCCATATCAAGCGACATAAGGCCATGGGAGAAGAAGTGAAATGGAAAGACAAGAAAGCGGTGAATGCTCATGCAAGTAACTGAACACGAACACATTGAACAAATGGATATATTCCAACTAGAGCCAAGCCAGCCACAGGAGGTCGCCTCACAAGACAAACTGTACTCTGTCGGTTACTACGATTATAAAGATTGCTTCTTTCGTATAACGGTACCAGCTCCCGACATGGAGACAGCGAAACAAAAGGTTTTGAGACAGGAAGTAAGGCATCCAAAGTCATACGGCTGCTTGCGTACCTGGAGAATCAAAGAGATTAAATAGGAGGAAACATGGACACCAAAGAACAAACATGCAGCTTATGCGAAGGGAAAGGACGTACAGGAGGCCATGAATGCCCTTCCTGTGGGGGCAAAGGATACATTGATGTAATTGATTGCGAAAAGCAAATTGACCCGATATGGGACAAGCTGAAGCTGTCTGATGAACCGGAATTTTAGGAGTAAAAAATAAGCCCCTTCATTTGAAGGGGCAAGAGTTAGGGGAGTAAATCATGATGCTATTACCTACACAATATATTCCCCTGCACGAGAGAATTTAAACATGAGGATCTTCTGTGGCTGGCGGGCCACAGAAGCAAGACAAAGAAATACTGGCGCAATATACAGTACGAGACATAAATAGAAAAAGTTTCAAATAAAAAAATTCCCCTCAACGGCGGCTACCGAAGAGGGGAAAACACCTGCTCATACTATTACCTACATTATATCACAGAGCGGGGGAATACAGATGGCAGAGCTACGTGAAATCGCAAATAATCTCCAAACAGAAGAGGCGAAAATCCCTTTAAATACAGAAGGTAAGGACAAGCTTTATTTAACAACCGGGATAGCTGCATATGAGGTCAAGGCTCCCCTTTATGGAACAGTAGAGCTTGTAATAGTTGATGGTGAAGTCGTAGACATTGTAAGCAAAGAGACACTACGTATTCCAGGCAGAAGCCGGAGAAAGAGGTAGCGATGGATATTGTTGTAGCGGTACCTAAGAGCGAATATGAGAACTTTGCCAAAGAAGTCGAAGAGATAAAACAGGATCCGGAATTACAAAAGGTTTGGACGCTATCACGCATACCGAAAGAATTGAAACTAGGTAGCCGGATGTACTTTGTTTATGATGGCCGTGTCGCTTATTCCGTCCGAGTTACCAATATAAAAAAGGACTCGGCAATCAAATGTGAGACAACAGGCCGGACATGGGGCGGTAGATGCCAAGTATTCGGGGATGACCTAAGAGAAGAACAAGGACCGGAAATGCGTGGCTTCCAAGGATTTAGGTATCGGCGGTGGTAGAATGAGCGCATTTTGTATTCTTGTTTCTGTCTATTGTTGCTTTGTTTCGTTAACAGGAGCAGGACAAGATGACTTTGAAATTTTTGCTGCTGCAGGCTCTTTGACTTTTGTATTTTTCTTATTAGCGATTGTTTTCTTGTTCATATAAAAATAGCTATTCGGACTGTATAAGAAAGCATAAAAGGAGTTGGTAGAAATGATGGCTTATTGTTGTGACCATTGTAAGAAAGTTATTGATTCTGAAGACATTGAAGCAATTGAAGTAAAGCAACCATATATACGAGCATTGTTTAGTGATGAAGATTTTGTACCTGCTAAACGCAATAAACATAACGAAAATCAGAATGTGCATTACTGTGGTGAATGTAAAATGGACTATCTTACTGAGTGGTTAGCTTGATGAACGACTTAATCCGATAACCCATAAAAATATACGTCTGACCAAACATTGGAGGACACCACTTTTACTAAGCTCAAGCGGGGTTATATGCCTTGCTACAGGCTTATTAAAGGCGGTGTCCTCTTTTTATTTGAAAAGGGGGATAAAAAGATGAACATTCTTGCTGTTTTAACTCATTCAGGGATATGTGCGGCTAATGGAGAAGCGCGACGAATGGTATACCAAGGTGCAGTAAGGATAAATGAGCAGCTTATAAAGGACGTCGATCACAAGTTAAAGGATGGGGTATACACCATCACATTAGGAAGGCGGATGAATCGACGTGTACACATATTGGATGGCAAGATGGTATACCCACGGAAAGATGAAAGGGACGAAAGGGAATTCAGGAAGACAGAGCAGATGATGCATCATCCGACTTGGAAGCGTGTAGGCGGAGCAATGAAGCAAACGAGGCGGTAACGGAGATAGATAACCACTAGCTTAACAAAAAATACTCAGGAGGCGGTTTTATGCAAACCACAATCAACCCAAATCACAAATATATCGAATCAGTATGCAGTAAGTGTCCAGGAACCCACTGGGGGAAAAGTGCTAAGTGCCGGATCCATGATATGCACATCGGAAAAATCTCTTCATGTCAGCAATGGGATGATAAAGAAGCAGAACAGTGGATAGACGATGATGGCCAACTTGCTCTTACCAACTTGGAACCAGTACTCGAATTGCTCCATGTTGCTCAAGACCAATTAGACGGGTATTACTGGATGACACAACAAATTGAAAAGTTACGAAGTAAGATTCAATCCGGATTAGGAAGTAACGACGATGTGGCAGCTGGTACAGCCCAGTATGGTATTGAAGCAACATTACCCAAAGCAAGGGGCAGGAATAGCGATCCGGTGTTTAGAGAAGCGCGTAATAACCTGCAAGCATGGGAGCGGCTAAATAGACGAGTAAAACGTTTTGAAGACAAGGTGAAGCGGGTTGATGCGTTTGCGGAAAAGAATAACCTATCTGAAAAGGAACAGATTGTTCTTGAGGGCATCATGGATGGCCAAAAGATGAAGGATATTGCAAAAGAAATTGGAGTATCTCGTACAAGAGCACAGGAATTAAAAAATAAGGTTGTAAATGACTTAGCTTGGGCTATCTATGATGAAGAAAAGAAAAAAGAAAAGGCGCTCTCTTAGTGAGAACGCCTTGTTTTCTTGCAACGGGTGTTAAAAACCGACACTTCCGACATCTCCGACACTATCGACACTTCCGACACCTCCGACACTTTTTGCTTGTCTAGATTCCGGCATGATAAACTGAGGGCAACCGAATAAATCAGATAGCCGCTTCTCTTTGGAGGCGGCTTTTCTTATACCTTGATACGTCACTCTTCCCTTATCGTTCGCGACATACGCTTATTGCAGGGGTAAATGCAATGAAGTCGAACGAACCACCTCCTGCCGGCTGATTACCGACAAGAAGCCCGTTGACCGCATGCGGGTAAGGAGTGAATCGCGGCGGCCCTCCTGGTGCCGCAGTAAACCAGGATACAGACAAGACGTTAGAAAAAAGAGCGACTAACTTGCAGGGGATAACTGAGCAGCTCTCTTTTCAAATAATAGATTCACTTGTTTCAGCAATTCTTTCATATCGTCCGATCTATTCAAGGGATGCTTTATATTTTGTTCATACCAAGAAAGGGTCGCTTCAAGATCTCTTAATTTAGAAATAAATAAATCGCGTCCTAAATCTTTTAAATGTTTTTCATCCAGTTCTAAAAGTCCTTTTAACGCATTAAGTTGTGCAACAAACCCTGAAACAATACAATCCTCTACCTCATAGGGAATATCATGCATAAGTATCACCTTCGATTCTTTTTTTAACCAGTATTGACGAGATTATCGAATTACAGTCAAGACAACTTGCCTGTGCTTTTTTTGTTGGTATAAAACAAGGGAGGCGGATATGTTTGGGGCTTAAAGATGTAGTTATAGCAATCCTTTCACTGGCTGACCTGGATACGATTAGAAAGAAGCTTCGGGAACTGGCAGATAGATGGGAAGCAATATACGAAGAGAGACGCCAGACCCAATACGAGAATGAAAATGACATATGGCTATGGAGGAAATGTGGAGGAATATTCTATGGAGCAAAAACAACCGTCTGTACGGCATCTAGTTATTACAATGCCTCATCCAAAAGCGGAATGGGAAGAATGCGTGAATGCTCATCGGGAGCGGGAACGGCTGCGGTGGGAGCGGAAGAAACGGAATATGAAGAAAGGTAAAAGGAAGTGATGACATGTTCAATCCCTTTGAAGGAATTGGAGTCCTGGTACTTCTCCTCTTAATCCCGTATATCTTGTTGCGTTGTATTGCGTACCCATTCAATATGATAGGTCGCTTTTTGATTGGTTAGCGGATAAATACGCGGATATAGTTAGCTTTTAAGGCGGTTCTTTATATGGACTACTTAACATCTGTAATGAATGGGATTAAAAATATCCTGTGGCATATAGAAACCAATCGTGAGTACGCATCATTAGAGGAAGTAGAGCGGAGTCTCAAAAATATGCTGAACGACTATGAACAAATAAGGAAGTAATAATCGTCGCCAACAGGCGGCTTTTTATTTTGCGATTTACTTATAGTTTGTCGCCTACAAAGGGTTCGGCTACTGTCCCCGTAAAACAGTGTTTTTTTATTGGGAGGGAAAATGCGTTGATAAATGCAGGCGGGATGCAGACGCATAAACAAGAAAGGCAGGTGAAAACAATGGAAAATCTTAATGGTGTAACTGTAGAACAAATGATCGAAACTAAAGCGCAGTTCGGTATCGGGTTAGCTGTTGACCTTATGAAAGAAGGGTACAAGGTAACTCGTGCTGGATGGAATGGTAAAGGAATGTTTGCGGCATATCAAAAAGGATACCCAGACGGAATACCTTGCAATGCACAAACAGCAAAGACATGGGGAATGAACGAAGGGGATTTGTTCAAATGCAGACCTTATCTGCAATTAAGATGTGCAGACGGTACCCATGCTATGTGGACGCCAAGTACGAGTGACGTTTTAGCAGAAGATTGGATGATCGTTGAGTAAGTAGTAGTCAACATATTGTGTTTATACGGTGTTGGAGCACCTTAACAAAAACTCCTATTCTGCTTTCAAATGTTTCCTCGCGGGACTTGATACATTTGCATAAAGCGCAACCGATAAGCAGAGACGCCTTCCTCTGCTTCTATCGTTGGCATCCTGAGTCCTTCTCCTGTCGCAATAAGACATAGGTGGGAACTGATCACAGTACCGGTCTATAGGAGACAGTATACCGGTTGAGAGGCGGTTCGGGGTGTGAACGATAGATTAATGAAAGGGTGAAACCGATGAACAATCGTAATTTACGTTTAGCAGCTCCAGGAGAAAAAACGGACTTTAAAATGGTTATCAAAGCACTAATAGATGATTTACCAAATCATATTGAACGCTGCGCCATTCTATCCCAAATGATGTTCGAATACAAAAAGGCGCTTATTAAGGAAGGGTTTACTGAAGTAGAAGCCTTAGAAATTATCAAGGCGCATGGAGCGCGGGTAGGTAATTTGTAAATGTACGACTGTGAAGAATGCAGGGAGCTCTTCTTTGTTAAATGTCCGTGTTGCGATACTGAATTCTGCCCAAGGTGTGAAAAAACAGAAAGGGATGAAGAAGATGAGGAATTGTAAAAAGAAACGCGGTGACAAGAATCCTGTAAGGTTAACGCCAGAAGGATACAGCAAGATTGTGCAGGAACGGGAACGTATCCTTAAAGAGAGACTGCTGAATATAAGAGCGGAAATACAAAAAGCGAAAGGGTTTGAAAAAGAAGCCTTAGAGCGTGAAAAGGATTTTCTGTTGCATAGGGTGTTATTTCTCGGTCAGTTGATCAACAACTGTAAAATCATCGAACCTACGCCAATTGATTTATCAAAAGTATCTACATGCGAGCTACATGCGGAGCTGGTGAAGCGTGAGGGCGTGCGGGAAATCATCGTTACTCCTGAAGAGTCACTTCCAATGACCAAATGGGAGGAGAATGGAAGATGGACTCCATTTCCAGCAGTACAAGGACCAGCGCGGATATTGATTAACGAGGATTAAAGGAGAGGGGATATAACATGTTACCACATGAGCAAATGGAATTTGAATTAGCGATCGACAAAATTAAGAGAGATATGGGTAATCACATTAAATTGTGTCAGGTAGTATCAGAATCCATGTTTGAGTATTACAAAGCATTAATGGATAAAGGCTTTAATGCACAGCAAGCATTACAAATCGTCATTGCTCATGGAATTAATCCAGGGAATGCAAATAGATAAGTATCTTATTGAATAAATTGACTGGTAAAGGGGTGGGTCAAATTGCCCCTACCTATAAAAGTTGGTCATAGGCTTACTTTTATTGGGAATAATCCTGCGGACTACAGCAGGGACCCTGTCACTGAGCCTGTTAAGTAAATTATACAGTAACGTTCACCAAAACAGGTGAGCGTTAAGAAAAATGTAGAGAGCGGCGGAATAAAAGGATGGATTGGTAAGAGGAAATATATCTCTTCTGTCGAATAAGTGGGCGGGAGGGATATAGATGAATGTAGAGTACCTGTATGAAAATTATGATGTTCATACCTGGATAAAATACAACCCGCATGAGATGCATTATTGTCTGTATAGACCAGGAGAGATTGCTGCAGGATTTAAAATCGTAGATGTGTATCATGCCTTCTGCCATGGAAGAGCTTGTTTATCGGATATGGAAGTTGATAACTATGGGCAGCTTATATCTAAACATGACGATCTGCATCTTACATATATAAGGGCTAGGTTTTTAATGGATGCCTTAGCTTTTTATAATTACTGTATTGATTTATCATGGCAAGTAGTATGGGTTTATTATATAGAAGATAAATATGAAATCATAAATGATGAGAAAGAGTTTCTTAGAGCTATGAACAGATGTAAGTTGCCAGAATTAAGTTATGAATTAACATTACTCCGTAAAATAAAAATAAGAGATCATATAGTCGGCTTTTTTGATATGCATTTAACGAAACTTATAAGGGAAAAGTATAACTATATAAAGCATCGGGGAACATTCTATTTTGAAGGTCTAGGAAGAAATTCAAAGCGCTTCTCAATAACAGTAGATAATTTTGCTCCAAAAATGTTATCAAGAGAAGAATGGGATATAAATGAATGGAAAAGTAAATTAATGGAGTTTGATATTGCATTTAAAAGATATTTTGATTCAATAATAAGGTTCATAATGCCATCTGGTTATAAAGATGAAACTTTTGATATGTTTGCTCTATCTTCATATCATACCTACTTAAAAAATAACTTTGTAAATGGATTAGAAGCATAAGCTACTCTCTCTGGAGTGGCTTTTCTTTTTCTCTTTTGCAAAACAAATAACTCAACCCATTATTTTACATTGTGTATTTTCGGATGAAAATATGATATGTTAGGGGCAGATAAACGAGATTTTCGCAAAAACATTATGCACGATTTTATGCATTCAAACTGTTGCAATCAAAAATGAAACACACGATGAAATCAGGCTTTTTCATGAATGTATAAAATCCTGCATAAACACGGGCTAACCAAGCCGATTAAATGCAGGGGAATAAAGGTTGTTAACATAATTCAGGTTATCGGACATACAAGTTATATGCATATTAGGTCGCTCATTCGAGCGACCTTTTCTATTGGAAAAAATCAACTTCAGGTGGTGGTGATGATGTAGTGGCAAGAGCAAGAAGTCCAGACAGAGACAGAGCGTTTGAAATGTGGTGTAACAGCGATGGAAAAATGAAATTAAAGGATATCGCTGAAGCGCTTGGAGTGTCCGATTCCAAAATTCGTAAGTGGAAATCAATGGATAAATGGGATGATCAATTAAATGGAACGCTCCACAATACGAAAGGGAGCGCTCCATCTGAGAAAAAGGAACGCTCCAATAAGGGGGGTGCTCCAAAAGGAAACCAAAATGCGAAGGGAAATCGAGGCGGACCGCCCCTAGGGAACCGGAACGCTGCTGGTCATGGAGCGCCAGAACGAAACTCTAATGCAGTAACCCACGGCCTCTTCCGTAAGTTCCTTCCGGATGATGAAGATACTATCGAACTGATGGAAGCTATTAACGAACGCGGCCCACTAGAAATGTTGTGGGATGCGATCGTAATCAAGCATACGAATATTATCCGTTCTCAACAAATTCTTTTTGTAGAGGATAAGTTCGATGAAACACGCGTTCTTACAAAAGTGAAACCCGGTGAGTTCGGGGACGAAGAACAGTGGGAGTACCAACACGCTTGGGATAAGCAAGCAAGTGCTATGAATGCCTATTCGCGGGCTATGTCAGAACTTCGCGGATTGATTAAAGATTACATGACATTGAGTGGAGAAGATGATCACCGCCGTCTGCAGCTTGCTCAAATGGAGCAAAGTATGAAAGTACAACAAGAAAAGCTCCAAATCGAAAAAGAAAAGCTGGAACTTATGAAAAAGCCAGATAAAGAGGATATACCTACAGAACTTGTTGTGCGGAGGTGGTCGTGTGACAAGTCTAGCCATTGATCCTTTTGAGGGTTGGAATCCCCATGCTAAACAAATTGAAGTTATGGAGAGCACCGCCAGAAATGTCGTCATGAATTGTGGCCGCCGGGGAGGAAAAACGAATGTAGGCGCTCGTAAATTCTTCGACAACATTCTTGCTGATATTGAAAGTGGCAAAGGATTGCCCTATAAGCCGCCCAAAAATCGAAAGAAAATCAAAAAGCCGAAAGCACGCCTCGAATATTGGTGTGTAGCTCCTGACTACAACATGTCCGAGATTCAACAAGAGGAGCTATCTCTTGTCATTCCAGAAGACATGATAGAGGACTGGAATGCATCCGGTAACTTTATATGGCTCAAGGGGTACGTTCTTATCCGCTTTAAGTCTGCTGACAATCCTAAAAAGTTAGTAGGTCGTGGCCTTGATGGTGTGTGGTTAGATGAGGCCTCTAAGATGAAGCCGGAAACATGGTCTGGTTATTTGGCATACGCTTTGGCAGATAAGGGCGGGTGGACCATCTGGACGACAACGCCAGAGGGGATTAACTGGTTTGCAGAAGATATTGTGCTGAAAGGTCAGTTTATCGATGCCGGACTGGAAGAAGACCGATATGAGAATGACCCTGAATGGAGAAACTTCTATTGGACTTCCGTTGATAATCCAATTCCTGAACTACAGAAGAATATTAAGCGGATGATCGAAACGTATCCAGAACGGTACGTAAAACGTGAGATATACGCTAAATTCAACGTTTTCCATGGTCAGGTATACGAAGAATTTGACCGTAATGTTCATTTAGTAGACATTGAACCCATCGATTTAAAGAGGAGGCTATTCCAGGTTACTTATCCGGATGGGACTGTCCGGGAAGTGATGTTCAAACGCTATATCGGCGGATTGGACCACGGATGGAATGACCCGGCTGTCCTTCTCGTTATTGGCTGTACAGATGAAGATTACTACATTATTGAAGAAAGGTACGCGTCACAGATCAATGTTCTTGTAGTAGATAATACGGGGAATCTAGAGGATTGCTTAGTCAAGCGGTATAAAGAGCTCCATGAAAAGTACCCTATGAATGAAATTTGGGCAGACCCGTCTGGAACAGAATATATCGCTACCTACCGAAGATACGGATTGCCTGTAATTCCAGCAGATAACACAATTGGTCCTGGTATCAGACATGTAAGCAGTTTATACAAAGTGAAGGAGGACACGAAACGCCCTAATCTTTATATTTCCCGTTCTTTACGCAACACCATCAAAGAAACTGAGAACTATCGGTACAAAGATAACAAGGATGGTGGAAGTAAAGAAGAGCCAGAAGACAAAGAAAACCATACCCAGGATTCGAAGCGTTATGCTTTATATAATGACTACCATCGTCAAAGAAAAGCAAGAGCGCGTGAAGAAAGAAAGAAAAAAGGAAGAAGAAATTTGTATTAGATTGGAGGTGAAGGCATGAAACAAAAAACAGTGAGGGCAAGAGTAATAAAATCGGGACAATCTATTGGAACTAGTGTTGTAAGCAAACAAGAGTTGTCAGACTATGAGGCGGATAGTGTTTATACCGAAATTATTATGCCAAAATATCCACCACGAATACTCAAGGTTATTGTTGAAAATAGCACAATTCTTCAGCAATGTATTACCGCATATAAACAAAATATTTGCGGATTCGGGCTATCTACTGTGTATCGAGATGATGACTCAGTTGGTGATGAAACGGATGAAATGAAAAAAGAATGGGAAACCATGCGACTATTACTAAGGCAATTCAACTTCGACAAACCTCATAAAGATATATGGGGACAAGGTATAGCCGATAGAGAAGAAACCGGAAATGGATATATCGAAGTAATTCGCGATGGACTAAATAAACCAGTTGGATTGGAGAATGTCAATCCTGAAACAATGAAAGTGACCAAAAAAGGGGAGGCCGTCTCCATCAACATAAACGGAACTACTATCCCTATCAAGAAGAGATTCAGAAAATATATTCAGGAGACAAAAGGAAAAAAAGTATGGTTTAAAGAATTCGGTGATCCACGAATTATGGACAGCCGTACTGGAGAATATGACGTTAATACCCCAGAAGAACATCAAGCTCATGAAATCATTCACTTGAAAATTGGGAGTGGGCCTTATGGTATTCCGCGATGGATTGGACACTTACCTCATATTACTGGTGCAAGAAAAGCCGAAGAACTTAATCTGAAGTATTTCGAACAGGGCCGGCATACACCGTTAGCTATCTTAATTAAGAACGGCTTACTATCAGATGAAAGTGAAGCTGCTCTTAAAGAATATGCAGAAAGTGTAGAAGGTGTGGACAATGCACATAAGTTTCTCTTACTTGAAGTGGAGGGAGATGAAAGTGAAAGTTCGATGCCTGGCGAAAGCAATCCAAAGGTTGATATTGAGATAAAATCACTTGCGGATATGCTGCAGCAAGATGCGTTATTTCAAGAATATGATGATAACTCTCGGCAAAAGGTACAAAGCGCTTTTCGATTGCCTGATATCTATATCGGTCGTTCGCGTGATTTTAACCGCGCCACTGCTGATATGGCTAGACAAATTACAGAAGAACAAGTCTTTCAGCCAGAACGCGACTCTCTTTCCTTTATCATCAATCATAAGTTGTTAGCTGAATACGATTTTCGATATGTGGAAGTCGTCTTTAATGGACCGGAAATTAGCGATGCACAGGATGCTACTCGCTTGATCGGTGTGGGTAATGTAGCTGGAGCTATTACGCCTAATGATTTACGTGCATACATCGGCAAGAGGGTATTTAACAGGGATTTAGATAACCTAGCTATCCCTGAAGCTGATATCCCAATTGCACTACAAAAACAACAACAAAACAGTCAACCTGTCGAATTACAAAAGGCTGCTAACCAGGACGTTGTTAGAATCCTAAAGGATTTGTGCGATGTACTTGAGGACTTTCAAGGGAGGGAATAAAAGTGGCTCTAAGCACTAGTCAAGTCCTTGCTAGTTATGAAATATGGCCGTTACTACAGAAACATTATAAGTTTTTTAACGACCAGCTTTCTGAAGCTAAAATTGTTCTTCATGCTGATCCAAAACAAAACTCATTTATTAAAGGAAAACACCTTGATGCAAATTTACAAGGAGAAACACATATCCAATGTCTTGATACGAAAGAAAATTTTGCTCTATGGGATGATTTGATAAAAGATTACGGGGTTCCAAGGCAGACGAACTACATTGAATTCGAGGTCAAACCATCTGAAATCATATTAGCCAAAGCTCATCTTTATTTTGTATCACAAGGTGATTAGACAGGACCTTATTATTCGCCCATAAGGGGGGTGTGTGTAGGTGCAACCAAACAAAATCGAAGTTCTACTCTCTTCTATACATGCCGTGATATGTAAATCAGACGACAAACTGGACATTTCACACTTTCCGTCAGCTGACAAGCTTAAAAACCATATCACAGATTATGAAAAAGATATCGCTAAGCTACAGCGCCGACAAAAGCGACATTTTATCAACGGTATAAAGGAATTTATCGCTAAAGATGAATCGATAGCGTCTATTATGGCTTATGTGGTTGGAAATCTATTCGCTGCTGATGACTTCGGCGATAAAATAGGCGAATCATCAAAAAAGATGCTATATAAGACTATTCCCGACCTTGCCAGCGATATTATGACAAGCATTGATAAAGACATATCATTTAGTATTATGAGCCAAAAGACAGTCGATTGGATCGAGAAAACAGGTCCATATCTAGGTGAAATCATGAAGCTTACGAGCCATGAAGCCGTAGAAAAGGCAATAAGAACCGGGATTGAAAACGGAGAAGGGATTGATAAAATTGTCGATCGTATAAAGGTATTACCGGAATTTGACCGCAAACGCGCAGAAACTACGGCCATCACAGAGGTACTAGCTGCATCAAGTGCCGCTTCTCAAGAAGCATTCAGTCAGTCTCCATCCGTCGAGGGCAAAACATGGCTGCATTCAGGTGGAAAGGGGATAACGCCGAGGCCCGCTCATGTAGCATATAGCAATACAACCGTTCCTGTAGAGGAACCATTCCAGGTTGGCGGGGAGTTTGGTATGTATCCGCGATCGATGGAGTTTTCAGCACGTAATCGGGTACGCTGTCATTGTGTTATGGTCCCAAGTGTAAATCAAGATATCCTAAAGCTTAGTAAAGAAGAAAAAGAAAAAATAAGAGAAGAAAGAGTCACGCTATTGGGCGGGTATGCTGTATAAATGAAATGCTATTGAAGGAGGTGATAATATGCCAAGGGAGTTAACAAATGTAGATGTTACTCATGTGTCATACGTCGATTCTGCTGCAAATAAACGTAAGTTCTTTCTTACAAAGTCCGCAGAACAACCAACATGGCAAAAGGAAGTTAAGTTACTGACAAAAGCGGATGATGAACAAATGCTTGTGTATGGCGTTGTATATGAACCAAGCTCAGAAGATGAATTGATTCTTGATACACACGATGAATACATGACTGCACAAGAGATTGAAAAGGCTGCACATGGATTCATGATGAAGGCCCAAAACATCGATACACAGCATGATTTTTCATCTGGAGCTGGACAAGTGGTAGAGTCCTATATCGCACCGGCCGATTTTGAAGTAAGCGGGGAAGTCATACGCAAAGGATCATGGGTTCTGGTCACAAAAGCAACACAAGAAATATGGGATGGCATCAAAAACGGCGAGTATACAGGATACAGCCTTGCGGGAACTGCTACGATTATCCAGAAAGGTGGTGAAAAGAAAGTGGAGAAGGAAAAAAAGAATATCGAGCAGGAGAAGGTCCTTACCAAGTCAGATGATGAGGTAAAGGGCTTTTTTAATGTCGTGAAGCAATTTTTCTTGAACAGAGAATCAGTAGCAAAGGGTATGGTAGCCGACACGTACAATGCACAAACGAAACGTGATCAATTCTGGAACGCCATGCATGCATTCGAAACCGTAGTACGTCGCTACAACTGGCAGACAGACAAATATGAATTTGTTGAAGATGAGCAAACCATACGGGAGGCAATTACTGATTTAACAACCATTCTAAATGAGGTCTTGCTGTCTGATAACATCATGAAATCAATAGGTGAACCACCGGATAAGGTACAAAAGGAGGAAGAAGAAGTGACAAAAGAAGAAGCAGCGCAAATCACAAAATCAATTGACGAACTGACTGTCCTTGTAAAAGCACAAGGAGAAAAATTAGCCGAGTTAGAGAAGGGGTCAGAGAAGACAGAAGAAGTTGAAAAAAAGGCCGAGGAAGCTGGCGAAAAAGCAACGGAAGTAGAAAAAGCACAAGAAGAGGCTGTTACTACTATTTCTAAACAATTGGAGGAACTGACTAGTCTTGTAAAAACACAAGGTGAACGTCTTGAAGTCGTAGAAAAGGCACGTGGTATCACGAAAGCAGCAGACAATGATGAACATTCAGAAGAACAGGTGCAAAAATCTACATTTGGTAGCTTGTTTATGCGTTCGCATCGCTAATTAAAAGGGGGATATAAAATATGACGAACAAAGAAATCATCCAAAAAGCCGATATGGCACTTGCTGACCTTGCTTCTGGTGGACAAATGACACCAGAACAAGCCACGAAATTCATTGAAATGATGCAAGATACACCCACAATTCTACATTCTGCTCGCGTAGAGCCAATGGCGAAAGCGCAAACAGAAATCAACAAAATCGGATTCAACAGTCGTATCTTACATCCAGCTCCGTCTGGACGCGTTGCGCTTGCGGATGGCGAACGTTCTAAACCAACGACAGAAAGAATCAAATTGGACCCGCAAAAAGTGCAAGCTGAAGTTTTTCTCGATGATGAAGTAATCGACAACAATATTGAAGGTGAAAACATCTTCGATACCATCATGCGGTTAGCTGCTGAACGTTCTGCGCTCGATTTGGAAGAGTTGGTAGTCCAGGGTGATAAATCCTCTGCGGATCCATATCTTGCGTTGATTGATGGTGTATTAAAACAAGCAAATACCCATGTTGTTGATTTTAAATCAGAAGCATTGTCCCGCGACGTGTTCAAACAGGCCTACAAAGCCACACCACAGAAGTATATCCGTAATCCGCGTGATTGGAGATTCTACACGTCCCATCATGCTGCATTAGAATGGATGGACCAGGTGGCTGCTCGTCAAACCGGACTTGGGGACCGTGCGCTTGAGGGCGGTGGAGCTACCGCATACGGCGTAAATGTCGAAGGGATTTCTATGATGCAGCCGTATGATGATGGCGCTGGAAAGTCTGTATCAGACATTTTATTTACGCATCCGAAAAATATCATTATCGGTATCCGCCGTGATATTACGGTAGAATATGAACGCAACATTCGCGAACAAGGTTGGACAATCGTCATTACAGCGAAAATAGATGCAAAGTTTGAAGAGGAAGATGCAACTGCAAAAGTAATTAAGGTACAGTCGTAGGTGGTATGAGATGTACTTTGCTAAGCTTATAATCGGACAATCATACACTGTTATTGGTGAGCAACAGAAGCGCTTTATAGTCGGTGAAGAACAGCCGATTGATAAAGCGCTTTTTGATTACTTGAAAGATAATCCTCAATTTGAGGTTCGGGAAGAAAAACGAACACGTAAAGAAAAGAGTGAGGACTAATGTACATCACTCCTAAAGATGTAAAAGAATACTCGGAGTTTAGGGCGGTACAAAACCGCCCTGACCCAAAGCTTGAAAAAGACATACTCCGTGCAGAGACGGAAATCTTCGCTTACTGCGGCCATAAGTTTGATAATGCAACAAAGTATCCAAACGGGCCTCCAGAGGAAGTGAAGCTTGCATTCATTCTGCTTGCTGAATATTATGCTTTGATTGCAGCCAACGAATCCCTTGCAAAAGGATTCAAATCAGAAAAAATAGGTGGATACTCGTACTCGATAGGCGACAACCCTATGAACAAGCCATCGTTTATTTCTATGCTATCCGCTTATGTTCAGACGGCAGGAATGGCAAAGCGGAAAGTTGATTTTCGTATGAGGGGGTTATAATATGAGCTTTGCCTCACTTCTCATCCATCATTGTGATATCTACCACCTACAGGAACAAGAGATAGGTGGCGGATTTGGTATCCCGACGAATCACATACAAGATGAATATGTGTATGGCGCTGTCCCTGACTTGTCGCAGGTAGAATGTTACTGGGAGCGCCGTGACCTATCAAATGGATTTATATTGCGTGAACCCTACACCGCAATGCAGGAAGTATACACAGTATATTTTCCTATTGAAACAGATGTACGACTTAATGATAAAGCAATGTACAATGGCGTAGAGTACCGCCTAACAAGGCCGGAGCCGATACACAATCATCATATTGAAGTAATAGCAGTTCGATTGGAAGAGAGCATATGAAAGATTTCCTTAAAGACTTGGATTCGTTTGTCAAACAAATTAACCGAGTAGCAGATGGTGAGTTGAAGCGAGATATGGCGGTGTGGTTAGAAGCTACTGGATTTCAATTCCTTGAAGAGATACAGCGTGAAATTATTCGTCTTGAAGTAGTGGACACGCGTCGTCTGCTCACCTCTTTTACAAAAGGGGATAGCGGGAACGTTTGGCAGATCACAAAGGGTGGGCTATCACTTGAGATTGGAACAAACGTAGACTATGCACGCTTTGTTGAGGAAGGACATGCGCAATCACGCAGATGGCTCCCTGGTCGATGGGAGGGTGGAAGCTTTGTATATGATAAAGACGCAAAAACAGGTATGATGCTGAAAGCAAAATGGATTGAAGGACGGCATTACTTTGACAATGCGCTTTCTATTTTCGAAGAGATATTTGGCAAATCGCTTGAACGTAACCTCGATCATTGGATAGAACGATTGGTAGGTGGTCGTATGTGACTAGCAACGAGGAAATCGGCTCGATAGCAAGGTTTTGTTATGACTATTATCCAATGTTTACGGATCCAAAAGACGGGCTGCAACAAGTGTATTTTGTGAGAATACCGCAGAACTTCAAAGTACCGTCGCTCTACTTCCCTGTACCGCAGGAGGACGATAGAGGGGATACAACCAAAACCTATCGTATCAATCATCGTTTGTATATCAAATCATTTCACAACAATGAACAGAAGGCTTATGATGCAGTGAAAGCTATTTCAAGCAAAATACAAGGGAGTAAATATATTGTGCCGCTTGTAAATCAATCAGGTACCCTGACAGGTGATTTTCTACGCATCAAACGTTGTAACATCAAGCCTTTACATGAAGATACACTATTCGGCGTAGCGCAGCTCTACCTCGAATGGGAAAGTCGCTATCTATATGATCAACCAACATATGAGAAGATGGGTAAACTCTTCTTAACGCAAAAGCTAAAGGGGTGACACCATGGCAGAGAAACAGGAGCGGGTGAAAGAGCCTGCTTTCCCTGTACAAATCTTAATCGAGAATGCAAAAGGACTGTCCGATGAGTTTGGCACAAAGCCAGAGATCATCATGGCGGTCCTTTCTTCATGTACAGGTAAAATTACAAAATCAGAAGCGAAAAAACGCATTGATTCATTTTTGCGAAAGGAAGTGAAGTAGGGATATGGCAGGTGGAACGTTCCAAACAGGCGAAAGGAAAGTGCGTCCTGGTTTTTACGCTCGATTTATTTCTGCGGCACAAGACCGCATTGCAGTAGCGCCACGCGGCACGGTCATATTGCCGTTGACGCTTAACTGGGGAAGGGCAAAAGAGTTTACTACCATTGAAGTCGAAAAAGACACGATGGACAAACTCGGATATGACTATAACGATCCAGAGATGTTACTTATCCGGGAAGCTCGGAAGTTAGCTAAAAAAGTAAAAGTATACAAATTGAATAAGGGTGAGAAAGCAAAAGGAACATTCGGCACAACTTCGATATGTACTGTGGAAGCAATAAACGATGGAACACGAGGAAATGACATTACGATTGTATCGCAAGTTAATGTACTAGATACAACAAAAAAAGACGTAATTACCTACGTAAAAGGACGCCAGGTAGACAAACAAACACAGGCGGAGATTGAAAGTCTTGTACCGAATGAATGGGTAACGTTCTCCGGAACCGGCGCAATCGAAGCTACTGCAGGTACAACCCTAACAGGTGGAACGAATGGAACAGTGATTAATGCCGATTATACAGATTTCATGACAGCGTGCGAGACCGAGTTCTTCGATACGATTGGATTCCTATCTGATGACGTCACGCTTAAAACGACATTCGTTGGATTTATTCGCCGCCTGAGGGAGGATGAGGGGCGTAAGGTAAAAGGTGTCGTAGCAGGTTATGAAGCTGACTATGAAGGAATTATCAACGTTAAAAATAGCGTGAAGCTACTGGATGGAACGGAATTAACAAAAGAACGGGCGGTCGCATGGGTAGCGGGTGCCGATGCAGGTGCAAGCATTACAAAATCCAACACATACCAGCGCTACGATGGTGCAGTAGATGCTATTCCGCGTTATACCAACAGCGAAATCATCGAAGCGATTAACAAAGGTGAATTTGTATTCGTTAATGATGGTGAACAAGTCAAAGTAGAGTACGACATTAACTCACTGGTGACTACAGGACAAGACAAAAACAGTCGCTTCAAGAAAAACCGTGTGATGCGAACGCTCGATGCGATTCATAACGATATTAAGCGCGAAATTGAACGCAATTATATCGGAAAGATGAACAATAATGCGGACGGTCAAGCGATTCTTAAAGCAAGCGTAATCGGCTATCTTGAGACCTTGCAAAATGCAAATGCCATTCAAAACCTTGACAAGGACGCGGACTTTGTAATCGATCCTGTGCTATCTGTAGATGATGAAGTACATGCGACCATTTATGTTCAACCAGTAGACAGCATGGAGAAATTCTATTTCACAATCCTAGTACGGTAACTAAGGGAGGTGCAGTGAATGCCCCGTTATTCTGAGCGGAATACCATTTCGGCCCGTGAAGGCCGTCTATACTTGGACGGAGAAGAATTAGTCAACAGTATTAAATTCAGCATTAGCATCAAGAAAAAGAAAGTGGAAGCACCTATTTTGGGCAAGCGAATTATTGGAGAACGTACCATCGGGCTTGAGCAGCCAAAAGGTTCTATCACAGAGTACAAGGCAACCCCGCGCTGGTTGGATATGATGACAAAATACAAAGACACCGGGGAAGAAGTGTATTTCACGTTGATGGGTGTACTTGATGATGTATCGGCCAAGCGAGGTACAGAGCGCATTGTCGTGAAAGAATGCAGTATTGATGAATTGGAATTGATGATGTTCGATTCAGAAGGCGATATCGTAAAAAATGAAATTCCGTTTTCCTACTCTGACTATGATGTCCAGGAAAAGTTACGATACGACTTTGACTAATATAGGGTGGCTGCATGCCACTCTCTTTTTATTCTCATGCAAAAAACAAGGAGGAATACAAATGAGTGATATGAACAAATTGATGCAGGCATTTATGAAAGGGAACGCAAAACCTGTGCAGGAGCGTAAATTTCAGAACATCTCCGACCGCTATGTTGATGAAAAAGGAAATCCAATTCCGTTCGTGATGAAAGCCATCCCGCAGTCATATGTAGAGGAAATCAGAGCAAAGCATACACGTACAGACAGGGAAGGTAACGAAAAGTACGATGCAGTCCGAGCTAATGCTGAAATCGCGGTTAAATCTACAAAGTTTCCTGACTTTACAAATCCGGAGTTGTTAGCATCTTATGGGGAACAAGATCCGATTGACCTTGCCAAACGGATTCTATCTATCCCAGGGGAATATGCGAACTGGATTTCCGCTGCAACCGAAGTAAATGGTTATACAAAAGACTTTGAAGAATTGGTGGAAGATGCAAAAAACTAATTGAGGGCGGCTATCGTGATGCGGTAGTTGCTCACTATGCCTTGCATCGCTTGAAGATGAGGCCACGTGTGATTTGGAATAATCCAGATGCACATGAAAAGGCGTTTATATATGGGAGTATTCTATACCAACTAGAGAGAGATAAAGTGTAGCGGTAGTTGGTATTGACCTAAGGTAGCACGTGGATAGTAGCTTGCAGCTACATCTCAGCATTGATATAATGAATGCAAGCATTACTCAATGAATATACTAAAAAAGACCGCTCGGTGCTGGTAACACCAAACGGTCATGCACAATAAACGTTCCCTCTAGGGGGACGGCTCAGACTAATTACAGGTCATAGAAATAGGTTCCCTGGTCGTCCAAACTCAAGGGGGCCTATTTCTTTTGGTTAAACGACAGTATAGCTACAATTAGTGTTGCGAATGCAATCATCAACATTAATGATTCGAATACTGTCATAAACTCCACCCCCTTTCTTACAGGGAGTGAGCCGTAGACCACCCTTGAGGAGCCGTATCAAATTGTGCAATGACAAAATTATACCATATTAAGGCACGCTTGGATGCGAGTGCTTTTTATTTTGGAAAACTGCCCCCTTTCTGAGGAATTAAGGTAAAATGTGAGGAAAAGGGGGAGATTTCTTTTGAGAAGATATGGTGAAAAAAGCTGGACAAGTAGCGACGGCAATCATAAAGTCACTGTATGGAAAGAAGGTCGGGAGGTTAAAGGAACCGTCTTTGAGCGTAAAACAGGTAAAACCCGTTCTTTAAGTGACGCAGTATCTATAGATAGGGATCACCCATACTTTCCTTCAGAGGTAAGCGAAAATCTTAACCGTCTTATTGAAGAAGTAACCAAATCATGAGAAATATTTAACGGAAAATTAACTCAGCAATAAAAGACGCCCTTAATCTAAGGCGTCTTTTTTAGTGGGCATATATACACTTGGATCGTCTGAGCCATAAATAAAAAGCTTATTCATATTTGTCAATGTATATGCTTATAGAGGGATTGTCCGCTAAAACATAGTATTCTAAGACGCTATTAACAATTTCATTATCTATGTCATTTGAAAATATATGAGGAAGGTCAAATAATTCATCATACAAATTTCTAGGATAGATAATTTCTATTCTTAAATCAGTTATTTCGTCTTCTTCATCACGTCCATTTACGTTTACTTCTGCTTTTACATTGTAGATTGTTCTTTTTCCTTTGGATATCCAAAGGAATTCTGCCTCAAAGGTGTCTTCAATATTTGCCATATCAACATCAATTAATTGGTATTCAGACGGATGATATAGCATTAATTCTCCAGGTGTCACGTTTAGATAAGTGCATAGCGTATTTAATGTATCGAATTGAACGCCTTTACTTGTGTTGTAATAAAGAGCTCGAATTGTTGTTTTAGCTATTCCAGTATCCCGAACTACATCAGCCATTTTAAGATTACGTTCTACTAGTAGTACAGCAAGGTTACATTTTATCATTCAAGTTCACCCTTTCACCATAAAAGTATCATACTAAATACTTTTATAGCAACAAATTAAACTTTTGGTATTGACAACAAGTTCCTTAAAGTGTAAATTTTAATCAACTAAAGGTATCGAGTACGATACTTTTAGAAGTATATACGATACAAAAAAGGAGGTGGAGGTGTAGATATGATTAAGTCCAACTTGCCGGTATTAATGGCAGAACGATTGTTGAAAGTAAAACATCTATCAGAGGAAACAGGAATTTCTCGAACAACACTTTTTAGCTTGTATTATGGAAAAGGAAAGGGGGTTCAGTTCGATACATTGGACAAACTATGCCAGTATTTCGGCTGTACCATTGGCGAACTTCTAGAGTATCGAGAGGATGTGAGTTAATTGAATGCTACAGAAGTCTTTCAGATGATTAAAAACCAATGCAATCCTAATTGTCCTAGTGACTTTGGAGAAGTATTTGATATTTTCTTCTCTTCTCAAAGTTCTAATTTTGTGGGCGGACAAGGGGATAAAAGAAGAACTACTCACGAAAACATGTTTTCTATGCTATATCCTCACATGAAACAACAAGTTCATTTCGGCACAGGTAAAGGAGGGTTAGAGGAATACTTATCCAAACGTTTTACAGCTGATTTCTACGACGAAGAAAATAACATTATTTATGAAATAGACGGCGATAATCACAAAACAGAAATTAAAATTTTGAAAGACAAAATACGGGACTATTTCTTCTACCATGAACTCGGCATCAGAACGGTGAGGCTAACTAATCAGCAAGTTGAAGAAATGATGATGGAAAAATTACTTGAGTTAGAGCGGAAAGGGCTGCTTTCAGATGTTATTAGACATTAACAAGATAAAGGTGAATGACCGTATCCGCAAAGACTTTGGCAACATTGAGGAACTAGCGCAGGATATTAAAGAAAACGGATTGATTAACCCCCCGGTTGTTACTCCTAACTATACACTAATCGCCGGGGAACGAAGGTTACGAGCATGCAAACATCTTGAATACCAACAAATAGAAGTTCGGGTTATGACAATTCGAGATTATGAGCATCAACTCCGCATGGAGATTAGTGAAAATGAGAACCGAAAAGAATTCACTTTTTCTGAGCGTGTTGAATGGGCAAGACGTTTAGAAGAAATAGAAAGATTAAAAGCAAAAGAAAGGATGGAAACAGGGGGTCAGGAAAATTTTCCTGAGGGTCAAAAAGGACAAGTGCGTGATATCGTAGCTGACCAAGCAGGGTTCGGTAGCGGTAAACAGTACGAAAAGGCAAAATTTATAACTGAAAATGCTGACGACGAAACGATACGTAGACTTGATGAAGATAAAATTAGCATTCACAAAGCGTATACAGAGTTAAAACAAAAATTGCAGAAGTCGGAACAGGAAAAAGAAAAAGCGGAAAAACAAGCCGCGATGCTTCAGAAAGAATTAAAGAAAGAACAGTCAAAACCGCCAAAAATCATTGAAAGAGAAGTAACTCCACAGAGTGTGGAAAGAAAATTGCAGGAGTTGGAACAACAACTAAAAGCTAAAGAGGCGGAAATACAGAAAATCGAAGCTCAAAAAAGAAAAGTAGAAGATTACATGAAAATGCAAGAAAGGGATGCGGAAGAGTATCGGCGGATGAAAGAGCAATTGCGATTTCTTTCTTCCCAACGAGATAACTTGCATCGTCAAATTGAGTCAGCTACCGCACTTTCCGGCCTTGTCGTGGAGATTGAACACTTTCTACAGACCAAGCTAGCTCCTGTTAAGTATTCCAGAGCTTTTGAAAGACTTGATAGCCAAGTCGCTTTAAAAAACATTGAAGATATTGTCGCTAATGTAGAAGACTGGTGTAAAGAAATCCGTTCCTTGCTACCAAATGGAAATTATATTGAATTGGAGGCTATACCTTATGAATAACGTAGTGCAATTAAATGGGACAAGCGTAGACATTAGCACATTAAATGATTCTCAAATTAATATGCTGCAAGCTGCGTTAGTGCAACGCCAAATCGATGTAGTATCAAGAGAATTGGAAGTACTCAAACAAAGTCAGGTAGTAGCAGAGAAAAAGACAGAAATAAAGCTGTCTGAGTTTGAACAAAAAATGACGGAATTTAAGCAAGATGTAGAGACCGTCAAGAAAAACGAACGCTTGGATTACCATGAGGCGGTAAAAGTTAAAAAGGCGGTAGAACGACGGGTGCGGGAACTAGCCCATAGAGAGGACATACAACAACTGCTATTCGATGATATGGGAGAAGTAAAGCCAGACATAGATCAAGCCAAGCGTAAGTTGTATCCAAAAATTTGGCGCGATGTAAAAGATACTTTTGCAGTCACCAGCTACCAGGACATTCGTCGGCTAGACATGGATGAAGCATTGAGAATGATTGAGGCATGGCGGCCAAGAATCGGCGCATAAAAAAATCACCTTCTTAATTCGCAGTTAAGAAAGTGACAAGCTAAAAAACACAAATAAAAAAAGTGGGGCAATACCCCACAAGAATTCGACTACCCTCAGTATACCTAAAAAAAGAGGGAAATAAAAGTGGGTATTGCCTCCAATCAATATGGAGGAATAATCATGGATTATCCAAGCATTGAAGAAGTAGCAAGAGAAATAGTTGATGCGCTAGAAATATACCCGTTTCAATCATTAGAAAGTATGACAGGAAAATTCACCGCTGTAAATTTTCGCTGGAGAGAACAGGATGATCCAGAAAATCCGGCAAAACTTCTAACTTTTTGCCTGGAACAACTACCTACATTTGGTTATGACGAACGAGAGGTATGCGACTTCTTTGCGAACTATCTACATTCTTTATGTAACGGATATCGAAAAATGTTCCTAGATACTGTATTTGGAGATTGCCATGTACACTAAGGAAGTTGATACAGTTGTTACTGTTGGTGATCTCTTAATTTTCAAGGGATTAGTGAAGCGGAGTCAAGCCGATGATGAAATAGCAAAAATCACGCTTAAGAAAATCAAACAATTGATAAAATCAAAATAGGTAGCCTGCATACTACGGTTTCCCTAAAATGCATAGGGAATACAGAGCAACAACCATGATATAATACATTCATATATATGCCGGGAGGATAAATGATGGAGGAAATACTCAAGCAAATCCTTGCCGAAATGCAGGATATGAAAAAAGAAATGAATCAACGATTCGATAGCGTAGACGAACGATTTACTGAACTAAATCACAAATTAGAAGTCATTAGAGAGCAAACAGCAGCAAATAGTGAGATACACTCTCCAGTTGCAGATGTACAAAAACAAGTAGATGATTTGGCCACTGACGTAAAATTAATCAAACGGGCCATAACGAATCAATAAAGAGCAGCGAATAGCGTTGCTCTTTTTCTTTTGGAAAATCAATGTTGAAAATAAAACAAGGCGAAAAATGGGAATTAGATGATAATTTTATGTAATTTTAAAAAGTGATATATTGGAAAAATCTTTAATTATATAGGAAGGATGATGTAGAATGTAGGGAAAAAGGAGGGGTTTAATTGAGTAGTGAAGATGTTAGAAAAGGCATAACTAACGCCAAATTTAATCAAGAAAATAGCAATATACTATTCGGTGAAATTGTTTTTTTGGCAATATTTTTAGGTATATGGAGTTCATCTTGGTGGGTTTTTGGTGGAATTTTCTTAGGTTGTATTATAGCTCTTTTGTTTAAGCCCCTTGCCTTTGGTTTATGTATCTGTTTTGGCATTGCCTGGGGTGTAATCGGATATGTAATTGGAGCTTTTTTTATCGAAAATCTGGGGGCTTCAGTAGTGCTTGGTATTATAGGCTTACTTTGCGGATTAGGAGCTAATCTAAGCGCCCTTGAATGGGCAAAGGATATCCAATAAAACTTATTCCCCTATGCCAAATAGACTTTTCTATATGGTATATACACAATGAGAGGAAATTAATATAAACGTACTGATAAATGATGTAATAACTATAACGACTTGATAAGATTCAAAAGAAAAAGTCGCTCACACCGAGCGGCTTTTTCTTTTGAAAGGAGGTGAAACTATGGCAGAACGAAAGTTAACCGCCGTCTTTGATTTGGTGGACCGTATGAGTTCAAAAGCAAAGAATATCACAAAATCGCTTGATGATATGGGAAAGAAAGCTGGTAACACTGGTAAAGCAATGGATGAACTTGGACGCAAAAGAGGACAGCCGACTATTGGCGTAAACGACCAAGCCACTAGTAAAATACAACGTATTAATGATGGTTTAAAACGTATAGCGGGAAGCGCATACAACACGACAATAAATGTCACAGATAAAGCAACACAAGCTATAGATAAAATCCACGGAAGACTTACAAGCCTGCCTACAGCTATCGGAATTACGGCAGGCTTAGGTGCCGGTGCTATCGTAGGCGATACATTCAGGACGGCTGTAGACTTTGAAAAAACCATGAGTAAAGTGAAAGCTTTGTCGCAACCAACGCAAGAGGAATTTAAAAAAATGAATGAATTAGCTATCCAGCTTGGTCAGGAAATGGTGTATTCATCAAGTGAAGTTGCTCAAGGGATGGTGGTCTTGGGACAAGCTGGATTGAACTCTACTCAAATGATGGGCGCTTTGCCTGCTGTGTTAAATTCTGCTGCAGCTGCAGGGGAAGATTTTGCCCAAACTTCCGACTTGATGATCGGAACAATGTCCGGTATGCGGATGGAGATTAAAGACCTACCTCATATTGGCGACGTTATGGCGAAAGCGGCTTTGGCATCTACTATCAGTATGACGGACTTCGGATACTCAATGAAATATGTAGCACCTGTAGCCGCTACCGCTGGGCAATCACTTGAATCCGTCGCCGCGGCCATCGCTATCTTGGGAAATGCCAATATCAAAGCGGATACAGCTGGTACAGCCTTACGTATGGGTTTATTACGGCTAGCCGCGCCGCCAAAAGCCGCAGGTGAAGCGATGGATAAACTGGGCTTCTCGGCCGTAGACAGTAAAGGTAAGTTCAAATCTATGGCAGAAATGATTGACATACTCCACAACAAGTTCAAAAAATTGAGCCAAGCTGAAAAATTAGATATGGCAAAGGGTTTGTTTGGGGTAGAAGCTGCCCCGGCGTGGATTACACTCATCGAAAAAGGACCTGAGGCATTCCGCAAGATGCAAAATGACATGGTGAATTCAGATGGGGAAGCGGAAAAGATGGCTAAAACGATGATGGATAATGTAGCTGGTAGTCTGGAGCAGTTACGAGGGGCCTTTGAAGCTATGAAGATCAAAGGTTTAGAAGCCGCACTTCCTATCATCCAAAAACTAACAGATGCTATGACCAATTTTACAGAAGGATCGATGACGAAAGTAGAAGCGTTGGGACAAAGAATCGCAAAAGTATTAGACGAGGCGTTCCAGCCATTCACAAAGCCAAAGATTGATAAAGCTACGTTGGATGAAATGCGTATCGATCCTGAGTTTCGCAAAGAAATGCAGGATAAAATTGACCTTTACAACATGAATTTCGAGGAGAAGGTCGACCACGCGATGAATAAAATCACAGAAGCTATGGGGAAATGGTTGGAAGGACCGGGCGGAAAGAAGCTCGAAGCAGTTTTCATTAAGATGGCAGAAATCGGATTCAATGCTTGGATTACTGTTCTGCAAAGACTAATGGAAACATCCATGAACAATCTTATGCAAGGAAACTTCTCTACTGCAGGTGGCACTGGAATGCTTGCATATTTATTGGGGGGCGGACTTTTGCTAAAAGGTGGAATTACACTAGCAAAAGGTGCATATAAAATCGGTGGTAAAATAAAAGAGAAAATCAAACCAAAGCCAAAACCGACACCAACGCCGATGCAGCCAAAGCCCACGCCTTCTAAACCAAGTCCTAAACCTAAGCCGGTACCACAACCTAAACCAGCTCCCGCACCTAAACCAGCGCCTGAACCCCAAAAAGGAGGCAAAGGTTTTTTCAAAAAGGGAGGCAAAATACTCGGTCCACTTGGTACGTATCTAACACTCACAAGCGCGGCGGAATTTGGGGAAATGGCGGGAGATTGGGTGTTTGGTCATAAAGAAGGACAATACAAAAATGCCTCGCTTGATGGAACAATCGAGTATTGGACAGACACTCGCGAACCAATCTGGAAACGCATTGGTCAAGAAGAGCCGGCGCCAAAACCGCAAGAACAGCCGCCATCTACACAAACGCAGTCACCAGGCCTTGACACAAAACTTGCCCAACAGAATCTTAATGCTCTTGCTGTTACTGCAGGTCTGATGGCAGGAAAACTCGCGGGAGCGATAAGTCCGATTGAACCCAAGGCCCAGCTTATAGCTACGAACTTCCACTCTCTTGCATTTATGGCTGGTATAGGAGCAGGGAGAGTGATCTCGTTTTTGGGCGAGATGGAAAATAAAGCTCGTCTTGTTACTACAAACTTCGGCTCTCTTTCGTTTATATCTGGTCTAATGGCTGGAAGGATCGCTTCTCACTTTAGTGGAATTGATGATTCAGTTAATAGTGTGAAACAAGCACTGAATAACCTTGCCAGTCGAATTGATGCGGTTCCTGCACCAAATACAGGGATGGAGATGCCAAAACAAGAATTTGCAAATGGCGGTGTAGCTGGACTCGTTAACAAACCTACACTTGTTGGTGGGGGTACTGGAATTGCAGGAGAAGCAGGAATTGAAATGGTTATACCGCTCAGTCGTAATAAACGCAGACGAGCACTCAGCCTGTTTGCACAAACAGGTAAGTATCTCGGAGTGAATCAGTATGCAAATGGCGGAGTTACCGGAAAATTATCAGAGGAACAGGCAGAAACATTGCGTTCGATGGCATCGACTAAACCATCGGTAAGTGGTGGAAGCCGTATATTGAAACTCAACAGTCTTATCAACGGAAATATTATTATTCAGAACGACATGGACAAAGATTCGTTTTTGCAAGAAATACTCTTACTCTTGTCCGATGCTTTTGATAATGTGAATACACCACAGGTTACCCAACCATAACGCGATGCTTTGGTCTATAGACTGAAGCTTTTTATTTTGCCTGAAAGGAGGTATACGTATGGAAATCTGGCTAACGTTTAATAACCTAAACGAGCGACACCAACTACCGGTACTTCCTCCAGATATCAAAATAACATGCGGTTCCAAAAACGAGACTGTATATATTAGTGGCTTGGGTGATATCACCATCATCCAAGACCCTGATTTAAAGACGTTTACCTTTTCTTCGTACTTCCCTGGAGCAAGGGACTATACATGGGCACATCCAAACGTACACAAGCCAGAAATATATCTGAAAAACATTCAACGGTGGAAAGACAGCGGAAAACCCATGCGCTTTATCGTCATTAGCGATAGTCTAAACCTCAACTACGCCTGTACGATTGAGCAATTTGATTATGAAGAACGAGCTGGAGATGTAAATACTATTTATTACACAATATCCCTAAAAGAATACCGTTTTATCAAACCTCGAAAGCTTGAATCCAAGGCGGTATCAACAGATAAAAAGAATACTACACCAACTGTAGCTGTTAACACAAAAGCACAACGTCCAAATCAAAAGACTACACCAGTCACACATACCGTAAAATCTGGAGATACACTCATTAAGATTGGGCGTAAATACAACAAAAATTGGCGAGAGATCGCGAAAAAGAACGGAATAAAACCGCCATACATTATAAAAGTCGGTCAGAAAATAAAACTGTAGGTGGATAACATGATCGATGTATTTTTGGTCACCAAACAAGGCATGTATGACATTCCAGTCGAGTCTGTGACATGGAAAGGCAGCAAGTTCAATGCAGCTCGTTCGGTTGAAGTGGTACTACCTACGGTCCGGCGCGGATATCTCGATACAATCTTCCCTGAAAACGGAGAAGGAATTGTGTTCAAGTGGAAGGGGAAGGAACTGTTTCAAGGAACAGTATTCAGTAATAAAGACATGCGTAGCGGTATGGGGAAAGTAGTAGCTTATGACAAACTTATCTATCTACTAAGAAGTAAGGATTCTCGCATCATATCAAAAAAGAAAGCATCAGATGTGGTGAAGACTTTTTGTACAGAGCTTGGATTACCAACCGGGAACATTGTAGATACAAAGTTTGTTGTGCCTTCTCATGTGATGGATGGGGATTCTTATTACGACACTATTGTCCGGTATCTTATCGAAACCCACAAACGCACTGGAGTTAAATATTATCTTTATTCGCAAGGCGGGAAAATCCATCTGATAAAGCGTGTAGAAAATCCGCATAAATGGATATTAGAGAACGGCACGAATATCATGGATTGGACATATGAACGCTCAATTGATCATGATGGATTTGCTACAAAAGTGAAATTACAGGCAGGAGAGGAAAAAGAAACGATTATAGCAGTTGCAGAAGACAAAGTCGCTCGTGGAGAATGGGGATTGATTCAGCATTTCGAACGTGTACCAGACAAACTCAACAAATCCCAACTGCAGGCCAAAGCCAATCAAATGATTAAGAACAAAGCCAAAGAAGAGGTCATCTTTAACATGGACGCGATTGGTATACCCGATGCAATTAGCGGCGGATCATGCTATGTCATAGTGGGAGAGCTAGGTATCGCTAAAGGATACTACATTGATGAGGACACACACTCATTTCAAGGGAATAAACATACAATGTCGTTAAAACTAGAAGAAACTGACGATCTTCCGCCGGTCGAAGGGGTTGTGCCTTACGAGCCACGAAAAGAAACGCGGAGAAAGGGCAGTACCAGCTATAAAAGTGGAAGTCGAGTTAGCGACAAAGGCGATGGGTATAACACATCTGCAGCCAAGTGGGTCCGTGATAACGTTGGTAAGTACGGCTTAAAAGTTACATCAGCCAAACGGACTAAGGCGCATAATGATAAAGTTGGCGGGTCAAAAACAAGCAAACATCTATTAGGACGAGCCTACGATGTAGCAGGGCCGGTAGCAAAGATGGACGCTTTTGCGGCAGCGGCACGGGCATCAGGGTTGTTTAACCATGTGTTATGGCGTGTAAAAGGACACTTTGACCATGTCCATCTCGACTGGTAAGAGAAATAACTTCTACATCTCGTGAAATATAAGTAGGTGATACCATGTCATTCAATGAAAAAACCAAACAAATGTTACAGCGATATGCAAACCAACAAAAAGAACATATACACGGTACAGCAGAAGCGGCTATACAAAGCGGGATGCAACAGATGGAAGGTGTAGTGTTGACGCCTCCACCTAATCTAACTGTTAAGGTACAAAACAATGACAAAATGATTCTATTACCAGAACTTCTAACAGTTGCCGAACATTTAACACGACATGAGCGCATCGTCACACTTGAACACATAGAAGCCACAATACGAAATTTAGGTGACGGGGAAGGTAAAGACCTTGTGACAGGAGATGGGAAGATATTTACACAAACTGACGAGCGTGAAGCGCCACATAACGATATATCTTCATTCAAGTATGAGTGCATCAAGCTTCAATTCGAAGATGTGTTAAAAGCAGGTGATAAGGTGCTTGTGCAAACCTATAATGGCGGTCAGAAATTCCATATTGCTTGTAAACTAGTTTCCTATGGAGGGGATGATCAATGATTACACCGGACATTACCATACCGGATATTGTAGAAGGAGAACGTCAGCCATCACGTAATTATAAACTAGATTTCACCACAGGTCGTATATCTGGATTTATAGATGAGCGTGAAGCAATCGAACAATTTATTATAAAAGCAATACGAACAGCACGTTTTCGTTTTATCATCTATTCTGATGATGAAGGATGCGAGTTAGAGGACTTAATTGGAAAAGACTTATCGTGGCCATTATTTCAATCAGAATGCACACGAGTCATAACCGAGGCGATTATATACGATGATCGGATTGATAATGTATATGAATTTGAGTATCGTCGTGAAGATGATAATGTATACGTTGATTTTACTGTAGATACAGTGGAGGGAACATTAAATATTTCTGTACCGATACAAGGGGCCAGATATTAGGGTCGCTTTTTTATTTTGTCTAAAGGTGGTGATGTAATGTCTCGTTATGAGGATAAGACATTCGAAAATCTATTACAACAATCGCTCGATGAAATACCTGATGATATCGATAAAAGACCCGTAAGCAGTATTGTTTACGATGCAATAGCTCCATTTTCGATGCGGCTAGAAGAAGCATATGTAGAACTCGACAATATGACAGATCTCCTTTTTCCTGATACAGCGACAGGTGAATACCTGGATAAGATTGTAGCGGAAGAAGGTGTAACGCGAAAGCTTGCGACACAAACGATACGGCATGTGCAATTGACGGGGACGGGGGTAGTCAGAGCAGGTGGCCTGCTCACGATTGACGATCGCTTTTTTGAGTTTGTAGAAGACGCTTCGGTTCCTTGCATTACCGCTATTAGAGCATTGGAATATGGAGCCATAATACCGGATGAAACAAAGCCTGTTATCGTAGTTGATACAGTTGATGGCCTTCAAACAATTACGCTTGTTTCACATGCAGAAAATAGGGACGGAGTAGATACAGAGGATGACGAATCACTTCGGGCACGTTACTTCATTGAGACGAAGAAGAGTCCCGGATCCGGTAATGTGGACGACTATGAAAAGTGGACACTAGAAGTAACGGGTGTAGGCAGGGTAATTGTCTTGCCTTTGTGGAATGGACGCGGAACTGTAAAACTCGTCATACTTGATAGTAATGGAAATCCAGCTAGCGAAAAACTATGCGAAGATGTGAAGCAATATATCGATCCGATAGACGGAGAGGGGCAAGGTAAAGCGCCAATCGGAGCAACGGTCACGGTTGTACCCGCGATTGCTGTAAATGTCGATGTAGAAGCAAATATAGAACTTGATGGGACACGTAACATTACCGACATTACACAGGATGTTACTAATGAATTAAAGACGTACTTTAGTGAATTAAAACTCGTTTCGGGTGGAGAAATCACATATAACAGGGTGGGGAGCATTATTATCGAAACCGATGGTGTGCATAACTACCGTAATTTGACGTTGAATGGCGATACGTCGGATATTCCGCTAAGCAAAGAACAAGTGCACACGTTAGGGACGGTGACGCTTAATGCAGTATAACTACAACGAGATGAAACCTATGTTGTCGGATTACTATGAGAACAGTCCAGAGATGCAGGCCATTCTAGAAGTGCAAGGCAGGCGATTAGACGAATTATTTGCTGATATACGTGATGTATATGCACAGCGTAGGATTGAGACTGCAACATGGACAATTGACCGACATGAGCGTATCTGGGACGTTACACCGCATGCTAATGATACGTTAGATGATAGGCGAGCGCGTGTAAAAGCAAAGATACTTTTATACGCACCTATGACTATTAGGAAGATGCGGGATATTATTAACACCTTTGTTCCATCTAAGAACGCTAAAGTATATAACATACCAAATGAATATGCATTTGAAGCACAGATACCGAGCGATGAACTACATCTACTTCGCGAAATTGTAGCAGCCGTAGAGAAGGCAAAACCTGCGCACCTTGAATTCCTTCTTGCTCCTTCGACTAATGAGACGATAGAGATTCAGGAACGTGTAGCAGTCAATATCCGGCGCTACCATAAAGTCCATGAGTTTCGCGTCGGCATGAAACCAATGAAATATCAAAGTGAGGAAGTGTTATAAGTGGATAAAGCCTATCTTGAACGAGTAGCGGCCGACTTATATACTCGTGCATCTACTATCATTTTAAACGGAGAACAGACACTTCCTATCCAAAATGTGTGGAGGATAGAAAATCATGTCTTCGTTCAAGCTGCATTAATAAAAAACATAAGCAGGATTACCTCTATCAAGCTATTGGACGAACAAGGTAGTTTGATTACCGAAAGAAAAGCAAATATTAATGTGCCTGATGAACAAACATTAGCATTTACTTTTCAATTTGAAGTAAAAGGAGGGGAAATCAATGCCGTTCGTTCCTAAGTTCGATTGGACATTTGATACTGATGTAACAGAGTATGATATTCTCCGTTGGGAACATGGCATTTACGATGCACACCTTATGTTAAGCGAACATGCAGCAGCCATAGCCGCCCTTCAAATTGATGTGAAATCAGTAAAGGACGCCTTGTTCAACAACTTCACGGACAATATTTTCACGGAAAACCTAGATACACTAACCGATGTTCAGGTCATCAGCGGATGGTATGACGAGGTAAATAAAAGGCTGGTGGTATAATGGCGAACGGAGATTTGATTAAATTAGGGACGCTCTATCTTGGCGGAGTTAAACAAGCGCGTCCAACTCGACCTTGGCGAGGTGATTCGATACCGTCTGGAGCTTCGGCAAAGGGTGATATTCCGTCATACTCAGTCGGACAAACTATCGAAATACGTAATACTGATGCAAGTGATGCTTACAAAGTTCAATGGCGGGAAGCTACGGTCGATG
>NZ_LGUG01000013.1:0-220 GCF_001274715.1 Aneurinibacillus migulanus
ATAACGGGCCTCTCACCCGAGAGGAAGTTCTGCTACAAGCGCTCACGTCCTGTGAGCAACGCAGAACCTAGCGCATCCTGCGCGTCGGAGTCCCGTCGGCTCCGCCACTTATTTGCTTGTTTTATATATATGTTAGTTTGGCTCGGTAGCTCAGTCGGTAGAGCAGAGGACTGAAAATCCTCGTGTCGGCGGTTCGATTCCGTCCCGAGCCACCATTTAT
>NZ_LGUG01000013.1:362612-362869 GCF_001274715.1 Aneurinibacillus migulanus
AAAAATGAATTCATCCGTTATTTAGTGTCTGGTGGCGATGGCGAAGGGGTCACACCTGTTCCCATCCCGAACACAGAAGTTAAGTCCTTCAGCGCCGATGGTACTTGGGTGGCAACACCCTGGGAGAGTAGGACGTCGCCAGGCCGGTAACCCTTACGGGTTGCTGTTATACGTTGTACCTTGAAAACTGGATACAGAAGAACAATGCGCAATTAGGAAAATCCAAATTGTAATAAAGCGTGTTCAAAAACGAGGAC
>NZ_LGUG01000014.1 GCF_001274715.1 Aneurinibacillus migulanus
ACTGGACTCTTGCATTTTTCCGTCCGATCCCAAAAATGGGCATACGGGTGGCGTAAAAGAATAAAATGTAACGATTACGAGGATAGTCTTAGATTTTTAAGCACTTCAACCAGAGGTTTTTGTGCCCATCCTTGTTCATAGGCATACAAAATGAGCTGCCCCATACAGTCCTTTCGAATACGACGTACCACATCTCCTAATGTGAGCGACGGCGAATGGCGTTTTCCTTTCGCCTGTTCAAGCGCAAGAAACGTATACGCCAGAAACTGAATCGTCCAAAATCGTTCGATCCCTTTGTGCGAAAGGTGCTGGTACTGATCGAAACCAAGCAACTCCTTAAAGTACCGATACCCAACTTCGATTTGCCAGCGTACGGCATAGTGGCGCAGGACGGTCACGACATCCAGGCTGGTATCCGTACACAGTAGGCAAAACGGTAGTTTTTTCGGGTCAAACTTGTCTTCCCAGGACAGAAACACACGCACATTTTCCATGTTGCTCAGCGGTCCTTCATACGCGTACACCTTATACGTCTGACCGTCTACGGTAACGGGGCAGAGGTCAGTCGGGCGAAGAATGGTGGACGCAAATGTGGACGTTTTGATTTTCATCCCAAACGGAGCGATCATTCGATTCGAGCGAAACGCACCAATGACATGAAATCCCTTTTTGGTACAGGCATCGATCAGCTTTTTACTGGTGTACCAGCTGTCGATCAGGACATATACGTGTTCATCTGGTGAAGAAGAATAGGTTTCAAGGAGTTCAATCGCCAGGTCATTTTTACTTTTGAACGGGACGTTTCGCTCTTTGCAGTCTTCCTTTCGAAAATAGGAACGAAAATCCCAGGCAACCGAGAGATCATCCGTTACCACATGAGCCGTCACGAGCGAATGAGACCAGACCGATTTTCCTTCTGAATGAGAATAATGAAAATCGAGACCCTCCATTTTCACAGTGGAACGTTCTTTTTTACATTGTGTGTCGTCTAGAATCAGGAACGTAATCGGACGTGTATCTCCCCATTTGGCACGCGTCTGGCGAATGGTTTCCATCAAATAGGAAAGCCGCTGCTTCGTAACGTATTGGGGGTTCCAAGGAGATTCCTGTAAAAAGCGAGTCATACAACTAAGGTCGCGATCATGGTTGGATGATCGTCGAATTTGGCTGATGTTGACTCGGCCCTCGCAAAGAATGATGCCATGAAGAAAAGCAAGCAAATGTCGGTGTTGTGGCTTCGATAAGAGTAAATTCAGCGCAAAAACAAACTTGACGATAGAAGAGTGAAAAGTTACCATAAAAGTGGACATTCTCCTTTTGAGTGGTTTTAGGTGTGGTAGCCCAAACTTCTATAAAAGGTCGGAATGTCCTTTTTTATTGCTCATTTTTCGACAAATTTTTTACAAGAGTCCAGT
>NZ_LGUG01000015.1 GCF_001274715.1 Aneurinibacillus migulanus
AAAACCGCTGCCGTCTCACCATTAATTTCAACAATAGAAGAAGCTTGAATTTGTTGGATCCAGAACGTATAGGGCTGTTTTAGTGGCTGATCGACCAGAATACGCAGTCGATACGTTCCGTAACCAAACGATGAATCCGATTCTTTCGGTAAGGCGCTGCGCCAATCTCCTGGAACTTGAACATAATGCGGCTGAGCAATGGCTGAGCGCATTATGTCTTTATGTGAGATGAATGCCTCAGGGTAAAACTCCCACTCGCCGTTCAATGGAATGGAGCGGGAATTCTCGAAGTTCCAGCCCCTCATATCAAGTACGCCTTGAGCCGCATGAGGATGCTCTGGCGTAGCAAGAATCGTAAACCAGAACCATCGTATACCAAGCAGGATAGAGAGAAACACCATAATGATTGTAATTTTTTTTAGGAAAGTATAATTTCGTACCCATATCATAAACATTAATTTCGATACAATCTTCGAAACTCCTTTTTCTGTGAGAACCTAAAAAGAAGGAACCATGCTGGGACATCAATAGTAGCTAAAAAAGGTAATAAGGGGTTGCAATATATCGTCATCAAGTCAAGATAGTTCCATATCATAAAGTGAAAAGATTAGTGATTCAAAGAGGGTAAGGTGAAAAAACTGTTGGTAGACTGAATTCTGGACACGCAGAACCGAGAGTGCGACAATAAAAGCATTCTAAATCGAGGCGTCTACGATGGCAAAAAAGTACAGTCAAGAATTCAAGCACCAAGCTGTCCAACTCATTCTAGAAGAGGGGAAAAGAACTTGTGTATCTCGAAACCTTTTCAACACGAGCTGAGGCAAAGAAGCGTATTTTCGAGTACATTGCATGTTT
>NZ_LGUG01000016.1 GCF_001274715.1 Aneurinibacillus migulanus
CCTCTCCGCCGAAAGCCTAAGGGTTCCTGGGGAAGGCTCGTCCTCCCAGGGTTAGTCGGGACCTAAGCCGAGGCTGAAAAGCGTAGGCGATGGACAACAGGTGGAAATTCCTGTACTACCTCCACTCCGTTTGAGCAACGGGGGGACGCAGGAGGGTAGGGTGAGCAGACTGTTGGATATGTCTGTCCAAGCAGTGAGGCGTGTGTATAGGCAAATCCGTACACTGTAACGCCAGGCTGTGATGGCGAGCGAAATTGTAGTAGCGAAGTCCCTGATCTCACACTGCCAAGAAAAGCCTCTAGCGAGGAGTGAGGTACCCGTACCGCAAACCGACACAGGTAGGCGAGGAGAGAATCCTAAGGCGCGCGAGAAAACTCTTGCTAAGGAACTCGGCAAAATGACCCCGTAACTTCGGGAGAAGGGGTGCCCCGGTAGCGTGTCAAAGCGCGAGGGGGCCGCAGTGAAAAGGCCCAAGCGACTGTTTAGCAAAAACACAGGTCTCTGCGAAGCCGCAAGGCGAAGTATAGGGGCTGACGCCTGCCCGGTGCTGGAAGGTTAAGGGGAAAGGTTAGCACCTTCGGTGCGAAGCTTTGAACCGAAGCCCCAGTAAACGGCGGCCGTAACTATAACGGTCCTAAGGTAGCGAAATTCCTTGTCGGGTAAGTTCCGACCCGCACGAAAGGCGTAACGACTTGGGCACTGTCTCGGCAAGAGACTCGGTGAAATCATACTACCTGTGAAGATGCAGGTTACCCGCGACAAGACGGAAAGACCCCATGGAGCTTTACTGCAGCCTGATATTGAATGCTGGTATTGTTTGTACAGGATAGGTGGGAGCCGTTGAAGCCGGACCGTCAGGTTCGGTGGAGGCGTCCTTGGGATACCACCCTGACAATGCTGGCCTTCTCACTTGCATCCCTCACCGGGATGAAGGACCGTGTCAGGCGGGCAGTTTGACTGGGGCGGTCGCCTCCTAAAAGGTAACGGAGGCGCCCAAAGGTTCCCTCAGAATGGTTGGAAATCATTCGCAGAGTGTAAAGGCACAAGGGAGCTTGACTGCGAGACCTACAAGTCGAGCAGGGACGAAAGTCGGGCTTAGTGATCCGGTGGTTCCGCATGGAAGGGCCATCGCTCAACGGATAAAAGCTACCCTGGGGATAACAGGCTTATCTCCCCCAAGAGTCCACATCGACGGGGAGGTTTGGCACCTCGATGTCGGCTCATCGCATCCTGGAGCTGAAGTAGGTTCCAAGGGTTGGGCTGTTCGCCCATTAAAGCGGTACGCGAGCTGGGTTCAGAACGTCGTGAGACAGTTCGGTCCCTATCTGTCGTGGGCGCAGGAAATTTGAGAGGAGCTGTCCTTAGTACGAGAGGACCGGGATGGACGCACCGCTGGTGCACCAGTTGTTCCGCCAGGAGCACAGCTGGGTAGCTATGTGCGGTCGGGATAAGCGCTGAAAGCATCTAAGCGTGAAGCCCCCCTCAAGATGAGATTTCCCACAGCATAAGCTGGTAAGACCCCTTAAAGATGATGAGGTAGATAGGTTCGGGGTGGAAGCGTGGCAACACGCGGAGCTGACGAATACTAATCGGTCGAGGGCTTAACCAAA
>NZ_LGUG01000017.1 GCF_001274715.1 Aneurinibacillus migulanus
ATAGGTTCGGGGTGGAAGCGTGGCAACACGCGGAGCTGACGAATACTAATCGGTCGAGGGCTTAACCAAAACATGCGTACGTTCTTCTGATTCAGTTTTCAGAGTGTAATAAATGAACCCCCTTATCTGAGCAATCAGGTAAGGGGGTTTTATGTATGAGATGTTATTAACCGAAAGTGGAATATAAGCCAATTCCTTGTTTTTCGTGTTTTACTACAAATCCTTTCCGTTCTTTTTTCCATTTTTGTACACGTAACACTGTAAATAAACGTGGAATACTGAGAGTAATATGTAATACAAGTATTAAAAATCCGTGTTGCAAGCCCCACCAGGCCATTACTAACAATCCCACAGCATTCCCGAAAAAGAAAAACATCCACTCAATCTGTTGATAATCAGAAATGGAAAGTGGAAGTTTCGTTCGCCATCCTCCCCAGGGGGAAAGGAATGCGTCAATGTGCCAGCGCATCGAAAGTGAAGATATAAAGCAATATAAGAAAAAAGAAAATCCTTGTAACAGCCAAAGAAGTACGAGATAACCAAAAGATTGTATAATGTTTTGGTTGGTTACCTGTAAATATTGTTCCGCGAGAAATAAAAGGGCAAAGATAATGAACACTTGTATTACGATCATAGGTAATTTCCAACGATACCGGTAGTGAAGCGTATGATTGTAAATCGTTGTATTCTGTTTCTCTAATTTTCCCTTATGAATTTTTTCTGACCTCATCCTTTGAACTCCCTTACGAAATAAATATCAAGTCTAATTTATTATGCTATATGGTTTTATAGGTTGTTATTCCCTTTATCGGATTTGGAGGAAGGATTTTGCATACTGCATTGGAACCGATTTTTCCAGTTATTTATATCGGAGAAAAAAAAACTGAAGGCATTGTTCTAGGCGCAGATTCTTCCCACACCAAGAAAGTAGCTAACCTGCGCCGGACATTTAGTGAATATGGTATCCCGGTTCTTGTTATACCGCTAAAAGAAGCTGAAATCGTGCGTACTTTTTATAAAAATTATCTCTCAACTAGAATTTTTAATGAAAAAGTATTATATGAAGCGTGTAAACATCAAAAAGCTGATTATATAATCGTGCGTCGTGCTCTTGGGTTAGAACCGGGTATTGGACAAAAGAGAAGCGAAATATGTGAAGAAGAAGCTTGGGAGTGGCTGCAGCAAGCTATCTTTCTCCCAACTTCCCTGGAAGAGAGGATAGGACTAACATTAAAAAAAGAGGTAGTGTTAGGTATTTGGGGGGACGCAAAAACTAAACTAACGGAATATGTTGTAGAAGAGTTGAGCAGACGAAATTATAATTTTCGACTCTTTACGAAGAATAGAGAATTTATTTATCCACTTCAAAAAAACATTGTATTATGTGAAGATAAATGGGAAGCTGTAGAAAAGGTGTCGGGATTGTTTATTCTTTCACAGGGTCTATCGGCTTCTCAAATTCCCGCAAAAGAATGGGCGATGCAGAGAATGAGGATGAATCATGGCACACTTATCGATCCGTATGGTCTGTATGAGCCTGAAGAAGTAGAAAGTATTGGGTATAATTATATAAGTTATGGAAGGCGTTACTAATATTTTTATTCATATGTATAAAATAGAAAACAATGGGGAAGAATGGCGTAAAAAAGACGAAGGTGAGATTATGATGACGGAGCAGGAAAACCGTAGCTGCATTGTGTGCGGCAATGAAGAGACACAGGGTATCTTTATTTTTGATTCATTTGTTTGCCAGCGGTGTGAACAGGAAATCGTAACAACGGACGCTTCGGAAGATAAATATCGCTTTTTTATTCGTCAAATGCGCAGCATTTGGCTAAAGCAAAACGCCTAACCCTTCTTAAAAATTAGAAGGGTTTTTTTATTGGATAAGAAACTATATGTCGCTCTAAAGCAAAAAGGTGACATATAGCGGACGTTTGGTTTCTTTGTGGAAAAAGGACGAATGAAGGCACCGGCGAATTTTTCTTATCCCGCCTTAGCAGGTAGTAATACCCCACTGAGTAAGTTTCACTTTATGGAGCAACCGTAAGAACAAATTCATTTCAACAGTAGAGGAGGATATCGGAGTGAACCATAAAGAAGCACCATTATATGAAGCCTTGTGTATGTATGAAGGGAACCGTCATCAATCTCTTCATGTGCCAGGGCATAAGGACGGGAATACGTTTGACGGCGAAGCGATGTCACATTTTCATTCCATACTAAAGATAGATGCAACAGAAGTAGACGGCCTGGATGATCTGCATCACCCAACAGAAGCGATTGCTAGAGCACAGGAATTGGCAGCTGATGCGTTCGGAGCTGAACACACATTTTTTCTAATAGGAGGCTCTACAGCGGGAAATCTGGCAGCAGCACTTACATTGTGCGAGCCTGGTGATGTGATTTTAGTTCAGCGTAATGCTCACAAGTCTGTATTCAACGGTCTCATGCTAGCGGGGGCACAACCGGTATACATTCTTCCAGATATTGAGCCAGGTACGCAGGTTGCTGCAGGCATCAATCCGGAGCACCTGCAGATGGCTTTACGTAAGTATCCGCAGGCTAAAGCAGTTTGGATTACAAATCCGAATTATTATGGAATGGGGCAGAACGTTACTAAGTTAGCGAATATATGCCATCAGACTGGGATTCCGCTTATTGTAGATGAAGCGCACGGAGCACATTTCGGACAGGCCGATGTGTTGCCTTCCTCCTCCTTGCAGGATGGTGCGGATCTTGTTATTCAATCGACGCATAAAATGTTGACCGCAATGACGATGGCTTCTATGCTGCACGTTCAGGGCCCGCTTATTCCAAGAGAGAAGCTTGCTGGTGTACTTGCTATGGTACAGTCGAGCAGTCCTTCTTATCCATTGATGGCTTCCCTGGATGTCTCACGCCGTCATCTCGTTATCAAGGGACGTACACAACTTTCCCATACAGTCGAAAAGTTGGAACGCTATAGAGCTGATATAACTAAAGAACTGCAGCATCTTTCTGTATGGGACAAAGCCGGTGACAAGATTACCTGCATACATAGTCGGGATCCACTCAAATGGGTACTAACCTCAAGACATAGCTCCATAACAGGGTATCAGCTATTGGAATATCTTCAGGATAAAGGTTGCATAGCAGAAATGGCCGATGTCCGAAATGTTGTGCTTGTTTTTTCGATAGATGTTCGAGACGAGGATATAGAACGAACGGTGTCAATGATTAAGAAGGTAGACGAGGAAATAGGGAAGCGTCAGTCCATAGCGGATAGAGCACAAGCTGGTGTTACGCAAGATGTAACCGGAATGTTATCGGGCATGGAATCGTTCATTGAACCTGCAATCCCACTTCGAGAAGCGTTCCATAAGAAGAGAGAGGAAGTAACGCTTCAGGAGGCAATTGGAAGATGCAGCGCAGAGATGATTATTCCATATCCACCGGGAATCCCCTTGCTTACGCCAGGTGAAATTATAGAACCTGTACACATTGAAGCAATCCGTCGTATTAAGAAGGCCGGGGGTTACTTTCAGGGAGCTTCTGATGAGAAGATGGAGAAGATGTTCGTACTGGTAAACCTGTAGCTTTTCGATTATGATAACATCATACAAAACAAGGGAGGATGCAACCGTTGAGAGGTTGTTTTGTTACATTTGAAGGAACTGACGGGTCGGGCAAGACCACCCAAATTAAATTATTGTATGGCTTTTTACAGGAGAAAGGCTATGATGTGATGCTCACCAGGGAACCAGGCGGCACGAGCATCAGTGATAGTATTAGAGCCTTGCTTCTGGATCCGAAAAACCGTGAAATGAAGCAGGAGACCGAAGTATTGCTATACGCTGCTTCGCGAGCCCAACACGTTCGTGAGAAGATTATCCCTGCACTTGACCAAGGAAAAATTGTGCTGTGTGATCGATTTGTAGATGCCAGCTTGGCCTACCAAGGATACGGCTTGGAACTTCCGTTAGAAAAAATTATACAGATTAACCGCTTTGCAACCGGTGGTTTGACCCCGGATATAACCTATTTTCTTGATTTACCGTCTGAGATTAGCAAGGAACGGCTCCAGCAGCGCTTCAGCTTACATGAAGGGCCGGACCGTATCGAAAGTAAACCGGATGAGTATCATCAGAAGGTAAAGAGAGGCTTTACCGCTATTTGTAGCGAGAATGAGGAACGGATTGTTAAAATAAATGCGGCACGTGATATTAATACCTTGCATGAAGACATTCGTGGACACTTTTTGCGCTATCTCGCCGCCAGACAATAGCTCCATCCTTTTTCTTTCGAGCCAATGGGTAGTAAGCCCCCTGCTGTTGGAGGTTTTATTTAATAACAAGCAGGCGGAAAAATGCCGATTCGTATAGTAAACATACAGATGAAAATTGTGAAATAATAATGAAAAGGATGATTTCCATGCGAATTGGAGAAAACATGCCAATTGATAAAACGCTAGGGATTGAGCCGAAGCAGAAGACGCTTCCCCAGTATTATGTCGATTTTGACGAAGTTATGCAGACCCGTAGCCAACAGCTCGATGTTCAGAAGTTCAACAAGCTTATTGAGCAAATCGACATGCAGGGTGAACGGCTTGCGAAATCGCGTACGATTAAAGACTTGAAAGAATATAAATCCTTAGTTAAAAACTTTATGGAAGAAGCGGTAAAAAACGGTGTAGCACTGGAAGAAAGGCATGGCTTCAGCCGACGTGGACGCAGTAAAGTGTACAAAATTATTACGGAAGTAGATAAAAAGCTAACAGAAGTAACGGATGCCGTGCTGCAAAAAGAGCAGAAAGGCATCAACATTCTTGATACGATTGGTGAAATTAGAGGCTTGCTAATCAATATGTATATGTAACAAATCAAGCGAAAGAAGTGTGGATTGATACTATGTGGAGTGAGTTTGCTGCACAGAGGCAGGCCGCCGAACTGCTGCATCGCAGCCTTAAGAATAACCGATTGTCGCATGCATACCTCTTTTCCGGAGCTAGAGGGGCAGGGAAAAGAAAAATGGCGAAGCATCTTGCCAAGGCTATCTTCTGCTTGCGACAGAACGGTGATAGCTGCGGAGAATGCAAGAACTGTCGGTTGATTGAAGAAGGTAACCATCTGGACGTACACTGGATTGAACCTGAGAAAAATATAATCCGCATTAAACAAATCGAAGACCTGCAGAAGAAATTCTCTTACCGGGCGGCGGAATCGAGTCATAAAGTGTATATTATGGAAGAAGCCGAAAAAATGAATCAGGAAGCAACCAACCGATTACTGAAATTTCTAGAAGAACCTCCCCAAGGAGTTGTTGCCATTCTTCTCACCAGTAATATCCATGATTTGCTTCCTACTGTTCTCTCACGCTGTCAAATTGTTTCTTTTCATGCGCCTTCTCCTGAAGCCATTGCAGAACGGCTTGAGCAGCAAGGGATAAAACAAGGATTGGCCAGAACGGCGGCACGAATTGCCAACGATATGGATGAAGCACACACATTATGCCAATCAGAATCGTTTGCGCAGTTGAGAAGCCTAGTGATACAATTAAGTGAGGATATAATGGAACGAGGCACATATGCTCTCGTTACCATTCACGATAAACTCCTCAAACAGGAGAAAGACCCTGACAGAATCGACCTGTTTCTTGATTTATTATTGCTCTGGTTCCGCGATTTATTGCTTTTTTTGCTGGGACAGGAATCCCAGATTACGAATAATGATCAGATGGAGCCCATTCAGAAACAGGCATTACGCATCAGTCAGCGCAGACTTGTTGATGGAATGGGAACAATCCTGGTAACGAAAAACAGGCTTACGCACTATGCGAACCTGCAGTTATCCTTGGAAGATATGGTGCTTCGTCTGCAGGAGGGATAACATTTTGTTTGATGTTGTAGGTGTCCGCTTCAAAAAAGCGGGGAAGATATATTACTTTGATCCGGGAGAATTCCCGATTGAGAATCAAGACCATGTTATTGTAGAAACAGCACGCGGTGTGGAATACGGACAAGTTGTCATCGGTCGTAAGCAGGTAGATGATAATGATGTCGTATTGCCATTGAAGAAGGTGCTTCGTATTGCAGATGATCAGGATCGTTTTCAGGTGGAAGACAATCATAAATTGGCGAAGGAAGCTTTTAGCATATGCCAGGAGAAAATTGTTGTCCACAAACTGGAAATGAAGCTGGTCGATGTAGAATACACGTTTGACAAGAACAAAATCATTTTCTATTTCACGGCGGATGGCCGTGTGGATTTCCGAGAACTAGTTAAGGACCTGGCTGCCATTTTCCGTACGCGCATCGAACTTCGGCAAATCGGTGTACGTGACGAGGCAAAAATGCTCGGCGGTATCGGGCCATGTGGCCGCATTCTTTGTTGCTCTACATTCCTTGGAGATTTTGAGCCGGTATCAATTAAAATGGCGAAAGATCAAAACTTATCATTAAATCCGGCTAAGATTTCTGGGCTATGTGGACGGCTAATGTGCTGCCTGAAATATGAAAACGATAATTATGAAAGCGCGAAGGACGAGCTGCCAGATGTCGGCAGGGAAGTGGCAACGCCGATGGGATATGGCCGTGTTGTAGGCTTGAACATTCTGGAGCGCAAAGTTCAGATAAACTTGTACGAGGCCGAACAGATTATGGAACTGCCTCTCGAAGAAATTAGCGTGGTGGAGAAGGTGCAGTAGAGAATAACTGAGGTGGGGATTGTGAACAAACAGAGCATGTTTCACCAGCTTGCGTTAATTGAGGAAAAAGTGGGCGGATTGTACGAAGAAATCGGCCATTTGAAAAATGCGATGCTGGAGCTTATGGAGGAAAACAAAAATCTCTTGATAGAGAATCAACACCTTAGAGAGCGTCTGCAGCAGCGCGAAACGGAACTTGAGAAAAAAGAGAAGCGCCAAAGCAGCGGGGTAAAAGCGAAGAAAGATAAGAAGAAACGGGCGGTTGTCGGGGAAGGGTATGATAATCTAGCACGTTTATACCAAGAAGGTTTCCATATTTGCAATGTGCATTACGGGAGTCTGCGTACAGACGGAGATTGCCTGTTTTGTCTCGCATTCTTAAATAAACAGGGATAACAACAACGACCCGTATATTATTGCGGGTCGTTTTTTGCGAAAGGAACGAGCACAAGAAATGAAGAGAGTGCATCTGTATTCGGATGAACGAGTAGATGATTTATTGACAAAGAATATGAAAATTATCCAGAGCAAAGAAGTGTTCTGCTTCTCTCTGGATGCCGTGCTTCTGTCTCGCTTCGTGTCCTTACCGATGAAAAGGGGACGTATCATCGATTTTTGTACCGGAAATGGCGTGATTCCCCTTCTGCTCAGCACACGAACGGAGTGTCCCATCGATGCAGTGGAAATTCAGGAACGGCTGTATGATATGGCGCAACGAAATGTTGCACTGAATGATTTGGAGGATCGCATCAACGTGTATCGTGGCGACGTAAAAGACGCGCATACGTTCTTAAGAAACGGAGGATACGATGCGTTGACCTGCAATCCGCCGTATATGCCGGCCATAGGCGGAGATAAGAACAAGAGCAGCCACGTGGCAATCGCACGTCATGAAATTCTGCTCACACTTGAAGAGATGATTCGGGCCAGCAGTCGTTTGGTTCGTAGCGGTGGAAAAGTGGCGTATGTACATCGTGCGGGCCGATTGGCTGACATCATGACGCTGATGCGCCAGTACAGAATTGAGCCGAAACGCATCCGATTTGTTCATCCGAAACCAGGGATAGAAGCTAACATGGTGCTAATTGAAGGGATCAGGGATGGAAAACCCGATGTAAAAGTGTTACCACCGTTGATTGTATATAATGAAGACGGGACATACTGTGATGAGATTTATTCCATTTATTACGGAGACAGGAGGAGAGAATGACGATGTTCGTTCAGAAGAGCTTCGTGTCTGGGAAAGAAGAGGGCCAGCTATATCTTGTAGCTACACCGATTGGCAACCTTGATGATATGACAGTGCGTGCCATTCATACACTGCGAGAAGTGGACATTATTGCTGCCGAAGATACGAGACAAACACGTAAGCTGTTGACCCATTTTCAAATTGAGACAAGGCTTATCAGCTATCATGAACATAATAAGACAGCAAGCGGACCGGAAATCATCCGCCTGTTAATGGAAGGAAAATCGGTAGCTCTCGTTAGCGATGCCGGTCTTCCCGCCATTTCCGACCCGGGGGAGGATTTGGTGCGTGCCGCGGTGGAAGAAGGAATTACGATTATTCCCATCCCAGGTGCCAACGCTGGGCTTTCGGCCCTTATCGTATCCGGGTTGCCTACAGACAAGTTCGTTTTTCGCGGATTCTTGCCGCGGGATAAAAAGGAACGGAGAGAAGAGCTAGAACGCCTCCGTCCTTATCCCGAGACATTAATTTTCTATGAATCACCTCATCGAATCAGTAAAACGTTGCATGAAATGCTGGAGATTTTCGGTGATAGAAAGATAGCGCTTGGAAGAGAGTTAACTAAACGGTATGAAGAATTTATTCGGGGAGGTATGGAAGAAGTTCTACGTTTCCTTGAAGAGCAGGAAGAAATCAGAGGAGAATTCACCTTGATTGTCGAAGGAAGCACAGAAGTGGAAGAAGCTGAAACAGACAGTTGGTGGAGAGGGCTTGATATCGTCACTCACGTTAATGTTCATATTGAAAAAGGTGCAAACAAAAAGGAAGCGTTAAAGTTAACAGCTGAAGAACGTGGATTGCCGAAACGTGAAGTATACAACGAGTATCATCAGAACGAAAAATAAGCTTCCCCGGCTTCTGGGGAAGCTTTTGTATGTGTAAGGCTTGCTTACGCTTTTTGCGTAGCAGGCATCTCGGAAAGACAGTTTCCGCAGATGATTTTGCCTTTATATGTTACAGTTTCTTCCGTGCTGCCGCAGAAAATGCAAGCGGGTTCATATTTCTTGAGCATGATGCGCTCCCCATCTACATAGATTTCCAGAGCATCTTTTTCTCCAATGCCCAGTGTGCGGCGAAGTTCAATCGGAATAACGACACGGCCCAGTTCATCTACTTTTCTTACAATACCTGTTGATTTCATGTGTACTACGTCTCCTCTCATAACGAATTAATTTTTTTCTCGTTTTATCGTCAAAATTCGACAAATGTTTCTTAAACACTATCCTAACAGGATTTTGACTGTAGGTCAACCATTTACTGGGATTGCATCATAAATAATTCTCAGTTTATGGAATAAAATTACTTAAAGAGGCAAAAATACGGATTTTAAGTAACATATATAAGGATTATATAACATTTAAAAAAGGTTTATCTACTATATAATTAAACATTTTTTGTATATTCGTATAAAAAGCATTTTTTGGTTTTCTTATACGCATTCTTTTTCGACAAAAATATGAACGATTTCGCTATTGATTCGACAAATAAGTAAAATAAAGGGAGGTAGTTATGCTAAAAACTATCGACTTGACGAGATGCCTATAGTAGGGTATAGAATAAAAAGGAAAAGGTAAGGATTATAGATGAATATTGTATCGTGACGATGAAGGGAAGAGTAGTTACGTACGCTTTTTACAGAGAGCCGGTAAAGGTGGGAACCGGTAGAGGCGGCGGGATGAAGATGGCCCCGGAGTTTTTGCTTCCGAGCATGCTGTTTGTTAGGGAGCAACGTTTCCCGCGTTATGGGATAAGAGCCTGTCCGTTTGTATTTTTTCTATAGAAGATACAATGATAGGGAATTTGGGTGGTACCACGAGAGCTTCTCGTCCCATGTTGGGATGGAGAGCTTTTTTTGTTTTTTTATGCCATTTTTTAGTGAAAGGATGAGCAAGTTGAGTAAGCCAACCTATTACATTACAACTCCAATTTATTATCCAAGTAATACATTGCATATCGGCAATGCGTATACGACCATTGCTTGCGACGCATTGGCCCGTTACAAACGTCTGCGTGGCTATGATGTGTATTATTTGACGGGAACGGATGAGCACGGCCAGAAGCTACAGCAACGCGCAGCGGAAGAAGGCAAGCAGCCGCTTGAATTTATTGATCCGATTGTCGACTGGATTAAAGATTTGTGGGCACGTTTGGATATTTCATACGATGATTTTATCCGGACCACGCAGCAGCGCCATAAGGATGCCGTACAGAAGATTTTCCAGAAGCTCGTGGATAAGGGGGATATCTACCTTGGTGAATATGAAGGATATTACTGTGTCCCTTGTGAAGCGTTCTGGACAGAACATCAGTCTAAAAAAGACGGAGAGCATATCTGTCCGGATTGTGGTCGTCCGGTATCTCTTGTTAAAGAAAAAAGCTATTTTTTCCGCATGTCCAAATATCAGGAGCGTCTGCTCAAGCATATTGAAGAGCATCCTGAGTTTATCCAGCCGGCATCGCGCCGTAATGAGATGGTAAATAACTTCCTGAAACCGGGTCTAGAAGATTTAAGCGTATCTCGAACATCCTTCGATTGGGGCATCAAGCTACCGAATGATCCGGAACACGTTATTTATGTATGGATTGATGCGCTGGCGAATTATATTACAGCGCTTGGTTATATGAGTGATGACGAAACAAAATTCAATCGATATTGGCCGGCTGATGTACACATGATCGGTAAGGATATTCTCCGCTTCCATACAATTTATTGGCCAATTATTCTGATGGCACTTGACTTGCCGCTACCGAAGAAAGTATTCGGCCATGGCTGGTTGCTTATGCCGGACGGTAAAATGTCGAAATCGAAAGGAAATGTCATCGATCCGAAATTCTTAATCGAACGTTATGGATCGGATTCCATTCGCTATTTCCTACTCCGCGAGATTGCTTTTGGGCAGGATGGCGTATTTACGCCGGAAGCATTCATTCAACGCCTGAATTTTGATTTAGCCAATGATCTTGGCAATCTTGTAAGCCGTACAGTAGCCATGATCGATAAGTATTTCGACGGCATCATTCCGGCGCCAAGCGCTCCGGATGCGCTGGATGATACGTTGCGAGATACAGCTCGTAAAGCTGTTGCCGGGCTTGAAGAGAATATGGATGAAATGAAATTTGGCAGTGCACTCTCCCATCTGTGGGAATTAGTCAGCCGCACAAACAAATACATTGATGAAACGACGCCGTGGGTATTGGCAAAAGATGAGTCTAATAAAGAACGCCTTGGTACAGTAATGTACAATCTGGCGGAAAGCATCCGCATTATCTCAATCGGAATTCAACCGTTCATGACCCATACGCCGCACAAAATTTGGACACAATTGGGTATTACAGAAGGGGAGGACATTACCGGATGGGATGCAGCAAAAGAATGGGGCAAGCTTTTGGCTAATACGAAAGTAAACCGCGGCGATGCGCTGTTCCCTCGTCTGGAACTGGAAAAAGAGATTGCCATTATCGATGAAACAACTGCTGCCGCACGTAAGCAGGCGGAAGAAAACAAGAAAAAGAAAGAGCAGGTGCAGGCAAGAACAGAAGAGAAGCAAGAGGCCGATGAGATTAATATCGATGATTTTATGAAAGTGGAATTGCGCGTAGCGCAAGTAATTGAAGCTGAGAAAGTTCCGAAGGCGGATAAGCTGTTAAAGCTGCAGCTGGACTTAGGCTTTGAGAAACGCCAGGTCGTCTCTGGCATTGCAAAATACTACAGTCCGGAAGAGTTGGTTGGAAAGAAAGTTATCTGTGTTACCAACTTGAAGCCGGTAAAATTGCGTGGCGAAATGTCGAACGGAATGATTCTCGCCGCTTCCGAGGGGGACAGCCTCACACTTGCGACCGTACCCGAAAGTATGCCAAACGGCGCGATTGTAAAGTAAACGCCGGGAACGCACAAGGAAGGAGCTGGTAGCGTGCTTTTTGATACACACGCACACCTGAACGACGAAAAATTCAGCGAAGATAGAGAAGCGACCATTGCTAGAGCAAGGGAAAACGGTATTTCGTATATTTGTAACATCGGGTATAACCGGGAGACGATCGAGACGTCTCTCGAGTTAACCCGTACGTATGATTTTATCTATACAGCTATTGGCTGGCATCCACAGGATGCGAAAACATTGACTGATGAAGATTTGGTCTGGATTGAGAAATTGGCCTCTGAAGAAGATAAAGTGGTGGCGATCGGGGAAATTGGACTGGACTATTACTGGGATACTTCACCAAAAGACGTACAGCAGGATGTATTCCGTAAGCAAATTCGACTGGCAAGAAAGCTTAAACTCCCGATTATTATCCATGATAGGGATGCACATCAGGATATTCTCGACATTTTGCGCGAAGAGAAAGCGGAGGAGGTTGGCGGCATTATGCATTGCTTCTCCGGTAGTCCAGAAATGGCGCGTCAGTGCATCGATATGAATTTTCATATCTCGTTAGGTGGTCCGGTAACATTCAAGAATGCCAAGAAACCGAAGGAAGTAGCCGAGATCGTACCGCTTGAACGCTTGTTAATTGAAACCGATTGTCCGTACCTTACTCCAGAGCCGTATCGCGGCAAGCGAAACGAAAGTGCATATGTCCGATACGTAGCCGAAAAAATTGCTGAGTTGAAAAATATTTCGTTCGAACAATTAGCTCAAATTACGACGGCAAATGCCAAAAAATTATTCCATATAAAGGAATAATTTGAGCGTTGGAGAAATTTTCTGCCTTAGATGTATCAACGGTTGGGACGTTTTATTGAGTCTGAATGCCTATTGAAAAGTTGCAAACTTTGTAGAAAACGATGTAAAAAAATGGTTTGACAAGTTTTCAAGGGATCGACTACAATGACTCTCAACCGTTGAAGGAGGCAGATAGACTTTGAAGCAGAATCATATTCAGTCGGATTTTTGGAAGGGTCGAATGTGGATTCTTCTGACCGCTGTTGCGATCCTTGTTCTCTTAAGTCTTGCGCTTTTGGTTAATTCATTGCAAACAAAGAAGTTTACTTTCATAAATGACGGCAAAGCAATGGCCGTAACCACAAAAGCGAAAACGCTAGGAGAATTCCTAGCTGAGAAAAGGATACAACTGGGGGAGTTTGACGAGCTGAATTTCGGAATGGACACAGCATTGGCAGACGGTATGCAAGTGAGTTACATACCAGGTAAAAAGATAAACATAAACATAGCCGGTCACAAGAAACAGGTGGTGACGGCAAAACGTCAGGTAAAAGATATTCTTGCTGAGGAGAATGTAGCGCTCGGACCGTTGGACAAGGTCAAGCCAGCGCTCAATCAGTCGGTAAAGGAAAATCAAACAGTAACGGTTACACGAATTACCAAGAAATTGGTGAATAACGAGAAAACGGTAGCCTTCAATACAAAAGAGCGGGAAGACCGCACCATGCTGCAAGGACAGCAGAAGGTTATTCAGCAGGGCCAGGAAGGAAAAGTACTGGAACGGTATGAGGTTGTCTATATCAATGGTAAACCTGCGTCAAAGAAGCTTGTCGAAACCAAAAAGCTGCAAGACTGGAAAGATCACATTGTAGCAGTTGGAACGGCACAAATGACAGCTGTATCACGAAGCGAGAGCGACCGGGCATCCAGAGTCTCTGAAATGGGAGGAGACTTCACGCCGCGTAAAACGCTTCAAGTAAGAATGACCGCTTATTCACCGCATGCGGCATCCACAGGAAAGAATCCGGGAGATGCGGAATACGCGATTACAGCGTCAGGAGCTACAGCGAAGGAAGGGAGAACCATTGCAGTTGACCCGAGTGTCGTACCCCTCGGCTGGTGGGTTTATATTGAAGGGTATGGTTTTCGTAAGGCCGAAGATACGGGTGGTGCCATTAAAGGTAATAGAATGGACTTATACTTCGCATCTGAAGACGAAGCTCAGAACTTTGGCGTCCAACGTAAAACCGTGCATGTTATCGGTCCAAATAAACCAAATTAATGGTATGATACAAACAGGGAAAATTTACTTTTCCCTGTCTTTTCTTTTTCGTATTTAGCATACACATGGTTATCTTTCGATTTTTGTCATAACTTATTTTAAGCTAACAAGACATGTGTATTTCTGAAAAGAGGAAACAAGTGTGATGATTAAAGAAGTTATCGTTGTAGAGGGAAAGTCTGATACGGTTGCTATTAATCGTGCGGTACATGCCGATACGATCGAGACTGGCGGTTCGGCTATTCCGGAATGGGTCATTGATCGCATCCGGCGAGCGCAGCGTAAACGTGGAGTTATCGTGTTCACTGATCCCGATTATCAGGGAGAGCGTATCCGCAAGATTATTAGTCAAGCAGTGCCTGGCTGCAAACATGCGTTTATTAAAAAAGCTGAGGGTCAGGGTAAACGTAACTTAGGCGTAGAATATGCATCCCCGGAAGTAATCCGTAGAGCGCTCGCTGAGGTTCGAACGGAAGCGGAAGCGCCGACGGAGCAGATTACAATGGCAGATATGATTGATGCTGGCTTGGTTGGCGGAGCACAGGCCAAAGGGCGTCGAGCGTTGCTGGGTGAGAAGCTTGGTATTGGCTATGCGAATGCTCAACAACTGCATAAGCGAATGCTCATGCTACAGATTACGCGTGAAGAATTCGTCGAGGCGCTTGCCTCGGTTCTGGCGCAGGAGGAATAGAGATGACAATGCGCGACATTGCAACACCAACAAGAACGAGAGAGATTCTTAAGCAATACGGGTTCTCGTTTAAAAAAAGCCTGGGACAAAACTTCCTGGTTGATTTGAACATTCTGAGTAAAATTGTTGATGCTGCCGAGTTAACAAAAGAGAAGGGCGCCATTGAGATCGGACCGGGCATCGGGGCACTAACCGAGCAATTATCCCGCCAAGCGGGTAAAGTGGTGGCTGTTGAAATTGATCAGCGATTGTTGCCGATTCTGGCTGATACGCTATCTGCGTATTCACACACGGAAATCGTTCATGGTGATGTCTTGGAAATGGATCTGGGCACCCTGATTCGAGAGAAATTTCCGGAGCAGGAGAAAGTCAGTGTCGTGGCGAACTTGCCGTACTATGTGACCAGTGCCATTCTAATGAAACTGCTTGAAGAACGATTGCCACTTGAGAACATTGTAGTCATGATCCAAAAGGAAGTAGCCGAGCGTATTGCTGCCGGGCCGGGAGGCAAAGAATACGGCGCGTTAAGTGTGCTGGCACAGTTCTATGCAGAGGCGGAAGTCGTTACCATTGTGCCGCACAGTGTCTTTATTCCCCAGCCGAATGTTGACTCTGCGGTTCTTCGCCTTCGTATTCGGAACAAACCTGCCGTAGACGTAGATAGTGAGACGATGTTCTACCGGGTTGTCAAAGCCAGCTTTGCGCAACGGCGCAAAACGCTATCGAACAACCTGTTGAATAACCTTTTCGGCAAGGAACGCAAAGAAGAAATGCTGCGCATCCTCGCCGAAGCGGGTATCGAGCCGGCAAGACGGGGCGAGACGCTTTCGATTGAGGAATTTGCCCGGTTAAGTAACCTGATTTCTCAGGCTTCCGTATAACGATTTTTAAGCTTTCTAAAGGATGCATATAGGCAGAACCCCTTTTTCCCGGCAAGCATACGATGTCAGGGAAGGAGGGGTTTTTATGTTTACGAACTCGAAGTTTAAAGTTGGTGACATTGTAACGAGGAAATCGCATGGCTATGATATGTTGTTCCAGATTCTCGATATTGACAAAGAAGATAAAACCGCTGCGCTTATCGGCCTAGACTACCGATTGATGGCAGACGCTCCGCTCGATGACCTGGTTAAAGTAAACGAAGATGAGATGCAGAAGATGCGAAGTGCCTACGAGCAGAAACACCTCGAAGCGATGCGACTGATTCAGCAGGAAAGACGTTCGACCCGTGAGAAAAATACGTGGCGTCAGGTAAATCATATAAAAGACATAGGAGGCTCCTTCGACTGGCCGGGCAAGGTTCTTCATGTAGATGGAGACAGAGGTTATTTGAAGAAGTGCCTGGCTGTTTATCAGGAATTAAAAGTGCCTGCTATTGGATACCATTATCCTGAGAAAGAGTTTCCAGAAGCGATCCTTCCTCTTCTAAACAAACACAGTCCGGATATTCTTGTGCTGACGGGGCATGATGCTTTGCAGAGCAAAAGAGGGCCAGCAGATGATTTGAATAGCTACCGCCACTCGAAATATTTTGTTCAAGCAGTAGAGAAAGCTCGGATGTTTCAGCAGAGCAAGGATAGTTTAGTTATTTTCGCAGGGGCATGCCAGTCGCATTTCGAAGCGATTCTGGAGGCGGGAGCGAATTTTGCCAGTTCACCGAAACGAATTAATATTCATACGCTTGATCCGGTATACATAGCCGAAAAAGTGGCGTATACCTCCATTCAGCAATCGATTAATATTTTTGACATGGTTAAGAATACGATTACGGGCATTGAAGGAGTAGGAGGTTTGGAATCGAAAGGATGCTTTCGCTTCGGGATTCCAAAGCCGTAAGTCTAATAAGGATGAGTGACGGGGAAAGAGCAGGGAAATTTCTTCAAGTCGGCCTTTATTTTATAGTAAGATAAAGACCGATTTGAAGAAACCGTTTCATGAAGATACGACTTTTCTATCAATTTTTGATTTTTCTGATTTTTAAGCGTTTTCCCGGTAAAAAAATATTGACAGTGTCCATAAAATCTTGCTATAATAATCGATTTATTTGACATACTATAAAAGTGGTGGTATACTTACCAATAGTGAGGTGGTCTGAATGGCGAGAAATACGTTACACGATATAAAACGTAATTTGGATGGGCATATCGGCGAACGGATTTTACTCCGAGCGAACGGTGGCCGTCGCAAGACCGTAGAAAGGACGGGAGTTCTTGAAGAAACTTACCCGTCTGTATTTATTGTGAAGCTCGATGAGGACAAGCATTCCTTTGAGCGCGTGTCGTACAGCTATGCAGATGTGCTTACAGAGACAGTGGAACTTACAATTTGCCGCGATGATGAATATATTCGAATCGCCCTTGAACAGTAGGATACCTTATCCTGCTGTTTTTATTTTTCCTTTCTGCATATACTATGCGCACGGGAAAAATAAAGGGGGCTGTATATATGGCACGTAGAAGAAGTGTTATGTCAGAGCAGTTCAAGTATGAGCTTGCAAAAGATCTTGGTTTTTATGAAACTGTACAGCGCGAGGGCTGGGGCGGCATTACTACCCGTGATGCGGGAAATATGGTGAAGCGGGCCATCCAACTTGCGGAAGAATCGCTTGCGAAACAGAATCCCACGAAGTAACTTTTCCCGGTAAGGGCCAGGCAATCTGCCTGGTCTTTTATTATTTTTAGGGAGAAGAAAGATTGCTAATGTCTCCCTTATATATGCTGAAGTCTATGTTCTTCATTTTCTTATCGATTAATGCTAAAATAAGCAAAGCATAAAATGGAAGGGAAGAAGGAATTAGTGAACGACGCTTGCCTTATGGTCAAGGCCCCGGCAAAAATCAACTTAACATTGGATGTATTAGCGAAGCGGCCGGACGGCTATCACGAGATTGAGATGGTAATGACAACCATTGATTTGGCCGACAGATTAACCATTTATCCGCGGGAAGAAGATAAAATTACGCTTGATTGTACGGTTAGTTATCTTCCACTTGATGAAAGAAACCATGTATATCAAGCCGCACGGCTTGTCAAAGAGCGATTCGGCATCAAGCACGGCGTACACATCCATATTGATAAACACATTCCTATTGCTGCAGGCTTGGCAGGTGGAAGCAGTGATGCAGCAGCAACGATTAAAGGGTTGAACCGATTATGGAATCTGGGTATGAGCGTGGAGGAAATGGCCGAGTTAGGTTCGCATGTTGGCTCGGATGTTTCTTTTTGTGTATATGGCGGCACAGCGTTGGCGCGCGGACGAGGTGAGAAAATCGAACGCCTTCCGTCACCGCCCTCCTGCTGGGTTATTTTAGCGAAGCCGCCGATTGGCGTATCGACGGGTGAAGTGTATGGTGCACTGCGTATCGACGAAGGGAAAGAGGAGCGAAAATCGGCCGAGATGATTGAGGCCATTCACCGAGGTGATTTCACTGGAGTATGCCGCGCATTGGGCAACCACCTTGAATCCGTCACGCTAGAGATGCATCCACAAGTTCGTCAAATTAAGGAAAGAATGCTGCGATTTGGTGCGGATGGTGTTCTTATGTCAGGAAGCGGACCGACCGTATTTGCACTGGCGGAACGAGAGTCGCGAATGAATAGGATATACAATGGCTTGCGTGGCTTTTGCAAGGAAGTGTATGCGGTTCGTATTCTGGGGGAAAATAACCGGTAACACTTGCGTAAATCCGTACATAAGTGGTATATTCACTTCATAATATTCGGTTTTTAATACGGAGGAACGTACATGAAAAAGTTACGGAGAAGTGCCCGGCTTGTAGATATGACGCAGCATTTGCTTGCGCGTCCCCATAAACTCATTCCACTCACGTTTTTTGCGGAACAATACGGGGCAGCTAAGTCTTCCATCAGTGAAGATTTATCCATTATTAAAGAATTGTTTGAATCAGAAGGAGTCGGCCTGTTGAGAACGGTAGCGGGTGCGGCAGGCGGTGTAAAATACATTCCGCTGACAAATACTGAAGATGCTCAAGCGGGTATGGAACGTCTGTGTCGTACATTAGAAAGTTCCGGTCGCCTGCTTCCTGGCGGATACCTGTATATGGCTGATTTACTAGGCGATCCAGAAGTGTTATCGGAGATCGGTAAAGTATTTGCTACAGTGTTCGCCGAGTCCGAAGCAGATTATGTAATGACTGTAGAAACGAAAGGGATTCCGCTTGCATATGCAACAGCGTATTATTTAAACATTCCTGTTGTAATCGTTCGCCGATACAGTAAGGTGACGGATGGTTCGGTCGTGAGCATTAACTATGTATCCGGTTCAAGCAAGCGAATTCAAACGATGTCTTTAGCACGTCGCAGTCTCCCTGAGAATTCCAAGGTGCTTATTGTCGATGATTTCATGAAGGCGGGCGGTACCGCACGTGGAATGATGGATTTGCTTGAAGAGTTCAAAGCCGAAGTTGTAGGCGTGGGCGTATTTATGGAAACGGCTAATGTAGAAGAGCGCCTGGTGGACGATTATGTCTCCTTGCTCCGTGTAACAGAAGTGGACGTAAGGGATAAGGAAATCCGTCTTGAGTTAGGTAATTACTTTAAAAATAAAGAATAAACCGGAGGGATGTTACATGGAACAGATTTCTACCAATAAAGCGCCGGCCGCTATCGGCCCTTATTCGCAAGCCATTAAAGTCGGGAATTTTTTGTATACATCCGGTCAAATTCCGTTAACACCGGAAGGAGAGCTTGTGACAGGTGATATCGTAGCGCAGACGCATCAAGTATTCGCTAACCTAAAGGCGGTATTGACCGCTGCAAATGCGACGCTGGATGATGTCGTGAAGGTAACAGTCTTTGTCAAAGATATCAATGATTTCGGTGCGATTAATGAAATTTACGGCCAATACTTCGGTGAGCATCGTCCAGCCCGTTCTCTGGTGGAGGTTGCGAGACTACCGAAGGACGTATCACTTGAAATTGAGTTGGTTGCAGCTCTGGAACGTTAACAATATGTCAATAGAGTAAAGATCCAAAATTAAGAAAAAGCTAAAAATTTTTCAAATAGAAGAAGGATTTTTTTCCACCTTTGTTGAATTACAGTTATCAAGCTTCTGATAATTGGAAAAAGGTGGTGAGCAGACATGGAAGTAACGGACGTAAGACTCCGCCGTGTAAACACTGATGGTCGTATGAAAGCGATTTGCTCGATTACGATCGACAATGAATTCGTGGTGCATGACATCCGTGTCATTGACGGCAACAACGGTATGTTTGTAGCTATGCCTAGCAAACGTACACCAGAAGGAGAATTCCGCGACATCGCACATCCTATCTCTTCGTCTACTCGCGAGAAGATTCAAGCCGCTGTATTGGCTGAATATGAGCGCGTAGGAGAAATAGAAACAACCGAAGAACTGGTTGAAGAGGGAGCTTAGTTCTCAGTTGCACTAAATCAAAGGGGCCTTTTGTAGAGGGGGCCTCTTTTCTTTTGCAATTTGAAGAAAAAGGATGCTGTATTTTTGCATCTCTTTTGCGACTTATCTTGAAATAGAAAGTCAATTAAGATATAGTCATTGTGGAACTTATCGAAATGGGAGGGTACCATGTCAGATAAATTTGCGGTTGTATTGGCTGCAGGCCAAGGAACACGAATGAAATCAAAGCTGTATAAAGTGCTGCATTCCGTTTGCGGTAAGCCGATGGTTCAGCATGTTGTGGACAGCTTGAACGAACTGCAGGCGGATCGCATCGTTGTTGTTGTCGGCCACGGAGCAGACAAGGTAAAAGAGCAACTAGGCAGCGATGTCGAATATGCGATGCAGGAAGAGCAGCTGGGCACGGCTCACGCAGTGATGCAGGTAGCCCCGATTTTGAAAGGAAGAAAGGGAACGACACTTGTCCTTTCCGGTGACGAACCGTTAATTAGCTCCGAGACGCTAGAAGCGCTTGTGGCACATCATGAAGCTAACCAGGCGGCTGCGACTATTCTTACCCGGGTGATGGACAACCCGACAGGATACGGCCGTATTATTCGTGGTGAAGACGGCGGTGTTGAGCGCATTGTTGAACAGAAGGATGCAACGGAAGAAGAACAATGCGTGAAAGAAATCAATACAGGTACATATTGCTTCGATAATGAGAAGCTTTTTGCCATTCTTGAAAAAGTTGATAACAATAATGCACAGGGTGAGTATTACTTGCCTGACGCGGTTGAAATCCTAAAGAGTCAGGGAGAGCGCATCGAAGCTTCTATTACGGAAGAGATTACAATCGGTGTCAATGACCGTGTAGCGCTTGCTAAAGCGGAATCGATGATGAGAGAACGCATTCTCACCAAGCATATGAAAGAGGGCGTTACAATTATTGATCCTTCCAATACGTACATTGAGGCCGATGTAGTTATCGGTCGTGATTCTATTATTTACCCAGGTACGTTAATTGGAGCAGGGACTGTTATCGGCGAAGAGTGCATCATCGGCCCTCATACGCAGCTTACGAATTGCCAGGTAGGCGATCGCGTGGAAATCAAGCAATCTGTATTGGTAGATAGCCGGATTGATAGCGAGGCCACAGTTGGCCCGTTCGCGTATATCCGTCCAAATTCTCACATTGGTGAAGGCGCGAAGGTGGGCGATTTCGTAGAAATTAAGAATACGTCGCTTGGCAAAGGCAGTAAAGTATCGCACCTGACCTACTTAGGTGATGCAGAAGTGGGAGCGGATGTGAATGTAGGTTGCGGTACGGTAACGGTAAACTATGATGGTGTGAATAAGCATAAAACGGTAATCAAGGACCGTTCTTTCGTAGGTTGCAATGCGAATCTTGTAGCGCCGGTGACCGTAGGGGAAGGTGCATATGTGGCTGCCGGATCTACGGTAACGGATGACGTGCCGGATGGCGCGCTGGCGATTGCTCGTGAGCGTCAAACAAACAAAGAAGGTTACGCAAAAAATATTATAAAGAAATAAACAAGTATGAAAGGTATGGAGGTTTAACAGCAGTCATGGCGAATTATCGCGACCCGAAACTGAAAGTCTTTACTTGTAATGCAAATCCGGCTTTGGCGAAAGAAATTGTGGATCATATCGGTCTTCCGATGGGAAATGCACAGGTTGTGCATTTCAGCGATGGAGAAGTGCAGATTAAGTTGAATGAGAGCGTACGCGGTGCTGATGTATTTGTTATTCAATCCACCAGCGCACCTGTTAATGAGCATTTAATGGAACTTTTGGTTATGGTAGACGCACTGAAGCGAGCTTCTGCCAAAAGCATCAATGTAGTCATTCCCTATTATGGCTATGCTCGTCAGGACCGTAAAGCACGGGCTCGTGATCCGATTACTGCAAAATTGGTTGCGAATTTAATTGAAACAGCCGGAGCGCATCGTGTTATTACTATGGACCTCCATGCTACGCAAATCCAAGGGTTTTTCGATATTCCGGTCGATCACCTACTAGGTGTGCCGATTCTCGGAAAGCACTTTGCGGAGAAAGAACTTGAAGACGTGGTTGTTGTATCACCTGACCACGGAGGCGTGACGCGGGCAAGAAAATTAGCCGAACGTCTGGAAGCTCCGATCGCCATTATCGATAAACGCCGACCAGAGCCGAATGTGGCCGAGGTAATGAACATTGTTGGTAATATCGAAGGTCGTACGGCTATCATTATTGATGACATCATTGATACGGCAGGTACGATTACACTGGCGGCGAATGCATTGATGGAAGCAGGAGCTAAAGCGGTATATGCTTGCTGCACGCATCCGGTGCTGTCGGGACCGGCCATCGAGCGTATTGAAAACTCCAGCATTAAAGAGTTGATTGTAACCAATACGATTCCGCTTGGACCGGAGAAGCAAAGCAACAAAATCCAGGCGCTGTCTGTGGCGCCAATCATCGGGGAAGCGATTATTCGTGTGCATGAAGAACTATCTGTAAGCAAATTGTTTGATTAATTTCTATTAGCTTAATGATTGACTCCTCACTGGATTGGGTAAAGTAGATAATGATGTTGCTACGAACCTTACAGTAGGAGGGGAATATAATATGGCAATGGAACTGCAAGCGCAAAAGAGACAGGTAGGACCGCGGTCTACGCTAACCGAATTACGCAACAAAGGGAAAATTCCCGCCGTTTTGTACGGAAGTGATGTGGAAAATGCATCAATTGCGATTGAAGAAAGCCATTTTCAGCAACTTGTAAACCAACAAGGGTTGAATCATGTAATCAAACTGAACGTAGACGGGAAGCCTCTCAATGTTATGATTAAAGACTTGCAGAGTGACCCGCTCAAGAATAAAGTGCTGCATTTGGATTTCGGCACAATCAATATGAATGAAAAAACGGACACAAGCGTGTTCATTGTGCTGCAAGGAGAAGCTCAGGGCGTGAAAGACGGCGGTGTGCTCCAGCATACGTTACGTGAGTTGAACATCAGCTGCTTGCCTAGCAAAATCCCGGACAGCATTACGTATAATATTGAAAAGCTTGTTGTCGGCGATACAGTAACGGTGGCTGATCTTATCGTTTCAGGCGATATTGAGATATTGGACAGCCCAGACACAGTTGTCCTCACTATTGTGCCACCGCAGGCAGAACCAGTAGAAGGAACGACTGAGGAAGAAGCCGAGGCGGAGGCGGGCGTCGCAGAAGCGAACGATGAAGAGAACAGCTCTGGTGATGCAGTGCCGAATAAAAACGAAGAATCATAAGCCCAACGATGTAATCGTTCGAAAAAGCGTAACCGTCCGGTTGCGCTTTTTCAGTGTATATGGTAAGGGGAGAATATGATGAAAGTAATTGTAGGACTGGGTAATCCGGGTAAGCAGTATGAAATGACCCGACATAATGTCGGGTTCTGGGCGATAGATAAACTTGCACAGGATTGGAATATTATGCTATCAGCAGGTAAATTCAAAGGTCTTATCGGTGAGGGACGTATCGGCACGGAAAAAGTGCTGTTGGTTAAACCGATGACGTACATGAACTTATCCGGAGAATGCGTCGGTCCGCTTTTGAATTTTTATAAGTTGGATGCCGAAGAGGATTTGCTTGTCATATATGATGATCTTGACCTGCCATGCGGGAAAATCCGCCTGCGTACAAAGGGAAGCTCTGGTGGCCATAATGGCATGAAGTCACTGATTGCTCATTTGGGCACAGAGGAATTTAAACGGATTAAAGTCGGTATTGATCGGCCTGCTCCAGGGCGCAAAGTAGTTGATCATGTATTAACTACGTTTTCACCAGAGGAGCTGGCCGATGTGCAGGATGCGGTAGAGCGGTCCGTTGAAGCCTCAAAAGCATGGATGGAGATCTCGTTTTTGCGTGTAATGAATCAATTTAACTAGCTGTCGTATGGTACGCCAGCCTTCTGGAAAGAATAAATATAAGCATAATACATTTCCGGGGGGCATACATATGGCGATACGATATATCTGCCCGCATTGCGGTACACAGCATGCGGCAATCGAACATGCTGAGGCGACAGAAGATAGATTGGGGTTTCATTTCTTGACCCCTGAAGAGAGGAAACATATAATTAGCTATGAAGCAAATGGGGATACGGTGGCAAGTGTTACATGTGAATACTGCAGTGAAGCTATTTACCGTTACCCTGAACTTATGTATCCTTTACAATAAATCAGCATACAGAGCCTTGGCTTTTTGCTAAGGCTTATTTTTGCATTTGCGGATGCATTCGTAAAGAGAGGAGGAAGAGCGATTGCAAGGTCTGGTAGAGAAATTTAAACGCGATGATGAGTTCGAAGCGATAGTCGACAGTTACAAACGGGGGTTAAGGGAGCAGCTTGCATCCGGGCTAAGCAATTCTGCCCGGCAGATATTCTATGCCGCTTTGTATCAGACGATGACGCGACCTCTCGTTATTGTGACACACAATATGTTTCAAGCTCAGAAAATATATGATGATATGAATCAGCTTTTACCGTCGGATGAAGTATGGCTGTATCCAGCCAATGAGATGGTACTATCAGAAGTATCTATTTCTAGTCCGGAAACACTTAGTCAACGCATTGAAGTGTTGAATGCGCTTGCTGCAGGCAAAAGAGGGGTATTGGTTGTTCCATATGCGGGCGTCCGCCGCACTGTCATACCTGTAGATGAGTGGAAGAGAGCACAGTATCCGCTTGCTATAGGTGAAGAAATTGAATTGGAGAATTTCCTTGGAAAGATGATAGCGCTTGGTTACGAGCGTGTTGAAATGGTAGAAACGCGTGGCGAGATTAGCGTTCGAGGTGGAATCATTGATATCTTTCCTGTCTATATGTCTCATCCTGTACGGATTGAATTATTTGATACCGAAGTCGATTCCATTCGGACATTCGATATTTCCAATCAACGGTCCATTGAGAATCTGCAAGAGATTTTGATCGGTCCGACACGGGAGGTGTTCGGTGGCCAGGAAATCTTCATTCAGGCAGCAGAAAAGATAGAACAGCATATGAAGGCAACACTTCCTAAAGTGAAAGCTACACAAGTTAAGGAGCTTATTGCCGAAAAGGTAGGCTGGGAAATCGAACAGTTGCGCCAGGGCCATTCGTTTACCGGAATCTATAAATATATCTCTTTTCTATATTCGTCGCAGCAAACTTTAATAGACTATTTGAAAGAAAAGCCGCTTGTCCTCATTGATGAGCCTTCACGTATTGTAGAGGCAGCGGCACAGCTGGAGAAAGATGAAGCGGAATGGAAAACGGCATTGGTACAGGAAGGGGAATTCCTTCCGGATATAGAGCTATCCCATTCGTTGGAGAACATTATTGCTCCGAAAAAATGGCCGATACTGCATACATCTCTGTTCCTGCGACAAGTACCGAAAACCAATCCGCAAAATATTGTTAATTTTAACTGCAAAGCCATGCAAAATTTTCATGGTCAAATGAACGTATTGAAAACGGAGATGGAGCGGTGGAAAAAATCGAATGCTGTGGTCGTATTCTGCGCCGCGGACGAAGAACGGGCACGCCGGATGGAGAGAGTGTTTCACGATTATGAAATTGAAGTTGATATTGTTCTCTCACCGGATAAAGCGCTTGCGAGCAGTCGCCCTGTTATTACTATTGGTAACCTACAGAGCGGTTTTGAGATGCCGATGCAGCATCTTGTAGTTGTTACGGAAAGTGAAGTATTTACTCAGAAACAGAGAAAAGCGTCTAAAACACGGAAAAACATCAGCAATGCCGAACGTATCAAGAGCTATACGGAGCTGCAGGTAGGCGACTATGTTGTGCATGTCAACCATGGTATCGGTAAATATCTAGGTATCGATACACTCGAAATTAATGGCATTCATAAAGATTACCTGCACGTTAAATACGCGGGAAATGACAAGCTATACGTACCTATTGAGCAAATTGATCAAGTACAGAAGTATGTCGGCAGCGAAGAAAAAGAACCGAAAGTATACAAATTGGGTGGTACCGATTGGAAAAAGGTTAAAAGCAAGGTTCGTGCATCGGTACAGGACATTGCTCAGGATTTAATCCGTCTATATGCGGAACGTCAGCAGGCGAAAGGCTATGCGTTTACGAAAGACGGGGAGGAAATGCGTGAGTTCGAAGCAATGTTTCCATATGATGAAACGGAAGACCAATTGCGTGCAATCCGAGAGATTAAAGAAGATATGGAGAAAGAGCGTCCGATGGATCGTTTGCTGTGCGGGGACGTAGGATACGGAAAAACCGAAGTGGCGATTCGTGCAGCATTCAAGGCGGTCATGGACGGCAAACAGGTAGCCTTGCTTGTACCAACGACCATTCTGGCACAGCAGCATTATGAGACATTCCGGGAAAGGTTTGCTGATTACCCGGTAAACATCTCCGTTATCAGCAGGTTCCGAACACGGAAAGAGCAAACACAGACGATTAAAGGACTGAAGGACGGGACGGTCGACGTCGTAATCGGAACACATCGTCTTCTCTCAAAGGATATTGTCTTTAAAGATCTAGGTCTGCTCATCGTTGATGAAGAACAGCGCTTTGGCGTTACGCATAAAGAGAAACTGAAGCGTTTGAAGACAAATGTGGATGTTTTGACGTTGACAGCAACGCCGATTCCGCGTACACTGCACATGTCGATGCTTGGCGTACGCGATCTTTCTGTTATCGAGACGCCCCCGGAGAATCGTTTTCCTGTTCAGACGTATGTAATGGAATACAGTGCTGGATTGATACGGGAAGCGATTGAGCGCGAACTGGCACGGGAAGGACAGGTATATTTCCTGTATAATCAGGTACAAGGTATTGATCAAATGGCGGATCAAATCCGTATGCTTGTGCCGGACGCCCGCGTTGCGGTGGCACACGGTCAGATGAACGAGACGGAACTGGAATCGGTTATGCTGAGCTTCCTGGAAGGAGAAGCGGATGTTCTGGTTAGTACGACGATTATCGAGACAGGCGTAGACATCCCAAATGTTAATACGCTTATCGTCACGAATGCGGATCGAATGGGCTTGTCACAGTTGTACCAATTACGAGGAAGAGTCGGGCGTTCGAATCGTATTGCATACGCATATTTCACGTATCGGCGGGATAAGGTGCTGACTGAAGTGGCGGAGAAGAGATTGCAGGCGATTAAAGAATTTACCGAGCTTGGTTCCGGATTTAAGATTGCGATGCGCGATTTGTCGATCCGCGGGGCAGGAAATCTGCTCGGCGCGGAGCAGCATGGCTTTATCGCGTCGGTTGGTTTTGACTTATATAGTCAGATGTTGAAGGATGCGATTGAGGAATTGAAGGGTGAGCCACAGAAGGAAGAAGAGGTGCATCCTGAGATTAACCTGACCATTGATGCGTTTATTCCTTCTGATTATATTCAGGATGGAAAACAGAAGATCGAGATGTACAAAAAGTTCGCTGCTGTATCCTCATTCGAAGAAATCGAGGATTTAACGGAGGAGTTAATGGACCGATTCGGTAATATTCCACAGAGTGTAAGCAGTCTGCTATTTGTGTCGCGTCTGCGGGTATATGCGATTCGACACCGCATTGTGGAAATTGCACAGAAAGCGGATACCATTCAACTGATCTTCCATGAAGATCAGAGCGCCAAAGTGGATTGGGGAGACTTATATGAGATTAAAGGACCTCTCCTGCGGCGCATCACGCCTTCACGGCAGGGACAACAGGTAGTTGTCGGAATTAAGGTGAAAGGATTGAAGCCTGAGGAGAGCATTGAACTTGTGGAAAGTTTCCTCACTCAATTCGACGAACTCAAAAAGAAAAAAGAAGGCGAGGAAACAACAGATGTGGCCAATTAAGCAGTACGGGCGACTTGTGTTGGTCTGTATTCTTTCTCTCGTTGTCCTGCTTGCGGGATGCGGAAAGACCGGACCAGTAGTTGCCAAGTATGATGACGGCAAAGAAATTACTGAACCTGAATTCAAGAATTATACTGAAGTTCTAAAAGCGATAGAGCCGAGCATGGCTCAGGCAATCGACTCGGGGAACAAAGAAGCGCTTACGGCAGCGCTCCATTATATGGTAATGACATTGCATGTTACCGCTCAGGTTAAAGAGACAGATGAAATGAAGAAGGAAGCAGAAAAGAATTTTACACAGTATGAGGATTTTGTTAAACAGCAAATCGGGCAAGATAAAAAACTGACGCAATACTATGCAGACCGCAAAGTAACCCAAAACGAGATGAAGGATTTCTTCCTTGATCAGGTAAAGATGATCTCGTACTTCTCTAAAGACGTTAAGGAAGAAGACAAAAAGAAAGAATATGATATGGCCAAGAAAGAAGGCTATTTGACGCAAACGAATGTACGTCACATTCTTATCGGTACAGAGAAGAGATCGAAAGCAGAGGCGAAAAAGAAAGCGGACGAACTCGTGAAACAACTGCGGAATGGTGCGGACTTTGCCAAATTAGCCAAAGAGAATACGGACGATCCAGGTACGAAAGAGACAGGTGGATTGTATGAACTTCCTTCTCCGGACGGCTTGACTCTTGAAGGCATGGTAGGACCGTTTAAGAATGCGGCTAAGACGCTTCCGCTCAATAAAATTAGCGATCCGATCGAAACGGAATTCGGATATCATATTATGCGTGTCGAGAAACGACAAGACCAGCCTTATGATGAAGTGAAAAAAGATATCACCAATATGCTGGCGCAAGAGAAAGAGAATGAATTCTTTACTCAGAAAGTAAAAGGTATGATTAAAGAAGAGAAAATTCCAGCTGATATGATTAAAGAACAGCCACAACAGCAAGTTCCAGGGCAATCAGAGCAACCGGGACAGTCTGTGCCGGGCACGCAGCAACCTATGCCTGTACCAGAGCCTCAAGGTGGTCAACCGCAAAAGCCAAGCGGCCAATAAAAAAAGGAGTCCTACGCATTACATGCGGGGACTCTTTTTTTACAGATTAAGAAAGTATATGTTACTGTAAAGCAAGAAAGTGACATTAAGCGGCCGTTTGGCTTCTTTGTGGAAAAAGGACGAGCGGTCATGCTCGCGCGTTTTTCTTATTTTGTTGCGTATTCACTTAACTTATAGAATGGAAAAGACGGATAACCAAATTCCAGCACGTCCTGGCAACGATGGCAGAGCGTATTTTCCCTTTCTGAAGTGCTTGTTTCCTGCTCCTTCAGTTCGCGATGGCATCTTTGGCATACTTGCTTGCTATTCATGCATAATCGTCTCCTTTTTGCATTGGGTTGTCTTTTCCTTATTACAATGCAAATTGGATGCCGAATATGCAAAGCGATTGAATGTTGAGTTGCATTATTTTATGAAAGGGTTTTAGTACCTGTTATTATGAATAAACGCATAACATATGCAAAAAATTATACCTGCATAAATTTTTTTAGCCAAAAAAGTTTGCATAAAGGGGAGTAGGATGGTGAATATTCTCCGTGCAGGAGATAAATACTACAAGCAAGCTAATTATAAGTTGCAGTCATGTAATTACTTCAAGAAAGCGAGGCATCGAGAATTATGAAAGCAACTGGAATTGTACGCCGGATTGACGACTTAGGGCGTGTGGTCATTCCGAAAGAAATTCGCCGTACACTTCGCATTCGTGAAGGAGATCCGCTGGAGATTTTTGTGGATCGCGACGGAGAAGTGATTCTGAAGAAGTACTCTCCGATTGGAGAGTTAGGCGATTTCGCCAAGGAATATGCTGATTCGCTGTATGAGAGCACCAATCATATTACGCTAATTAGCGACCGCGATACCATCATCGCCGTATCCGGGGCTTCCAAGAAAGAATTCATGGACAAGGCTATCGGTGAAATCGTAGAAACTACGATGGAGGAGCGCCGTACTTCATTGCAGACCAGCGCGGGGGAATATGAGATGATCCGCGACAATGAAGATAATTATTCCTCCTACGTTATTGCTCCGATTATTGCAGGAGGTGACCCGATTGGCTCAGTGATTCTTCTGACGAAGAATGACCAGGCCAAGATGGGCGACCTGGAAGTTAAGCTTGTAGAAACAGCGGCAGGTTTTCTCGCAAAACAGATGGAGCAGTAAAAAGCATGACCAAGCTTCCGGTAAGAACACTTGCCAGGAAGCTTTTTTTTGGGAAAGTTCGTCCCGTAAGACGCATAAGCTAGTTTATGGGGCAAGCCTTTCGGAACCCCGCCCTGCTTTTAATTTGTGATATAATTATGCAGGAATTTACCGGGAAAAGAGAGGGGAATCTATGTCTAAGAATCAGGGGGCTTCTTTTCTGAAAGGAGCTGCAATACTGGGAGCGGGCGCGCTATTATCCAAACTGCTGGGAGTTGTCTACCGTATTCCGTACCAAAACATTACGGGTGATCTCGGCTATTATGTCTACACACAAGTATATCCGCTGTACAGTGCCCTTCTTATTCTGGCGACGGCCGGATTCCCGATAGCGATTTCGAAATTCGTAGCGGAGAAGCTGGCGGTAGGCGATATATATGGCGCACGCAAAATTTTCCGTGTATCTACAGGAGTGCTAACGCTGACAGGCTTCCTCGTTTTTATCCTTCTCTGGTTTGGCGCACCAGTATTGGCCGGATTTATGAGGGACGATAAACTAGTCATGCCGATTCGAAGTGTATCATTCGCTCTTTTGGTCGTACCGGTCATGGCGTCGATACGCGGATACTTTCAAGGTCATCATAATATGGTTCCTACTGCGGTTTCACAAATTGGCGAGCAGTTCGTGCGTGTTGCCACCATTATCATATTATCGTACTGGTTTATGAAGACAACAGGCGACGTATACCTTGCCGGGTCAGGTGCAGTATTCGGTGCAGTAACCGGGGCGTCTTTTGCATTTATTCTTATGCTTTTTTTCTGGCGACGAAATCATAAGGTACAGCAGAAAGTATGGGACGAGACATCACTGAAAAATACATATAGGCAGGAGTCCATTGGGGAGATTGCGCGGAAACTGTTCTATTATGCCATTCCCATTTGTCTAGGCTCGCTTGTACTTCCGCTAATGCAGCTATCCGATTCATTTACCGTCGTCAGCATGCTGATTCGCGGAGGAAGCGGTGCAGAAGACGCATACGAATTGAAAGGGATTTTTGATCGAGGACAACCGCTGGTACAGTTTGCCGCATTTTTTGCAACGGCGCTCTCTCTATCACTTGTCCCGGCCATTGCCGAAGCAAAAGCGTTGAACCAGCATCGTTTGATTGCTGCGCGGACAGAATTGGCTCTGCGTCTGACGTTCTTATTCGGATTGCCGGCTTCTATCGGCCTTGCTATTGTTGCCGGACCTGTGAATGTAATGCTATATGAGAATGATAACGGAACGATGGCTTTAACTATCCTTGCATTTACAACCATCTTCTCCACGCTGGGCATTACGTCAGCGGGAATTCTTCAAGGGATGGGAGAAGTTAACCTGCCGGTCCGTAATCTACTAATTGGCGTTGTAATAAAGCTTCTATTAAATATTTTGCTCATTCCTTTCTTTGGTATTACAGGTGCCGCCGTAGCTACTGTATGTGCCTATATGATTTCTACATTGTTGAATTTGTATACGGTGCATCATCTGACCGGCGCTAGGTTCGGTCTACAAGCCTTCTTTATTAAGCCATTTATTGCGGTAATGATGATGGGACTGGCCGCATTTGTTGCCCGACAGGCTGCAGAACGGTGGCTTGCAGACTTATTTACTTCTGCGCGTCTGTATTTTACCGGGGTAAGCTTGTTGGCTGTCGGTGCGGGCGTTGTCATGTATGCTGTAGCTCTTCTTCTGTCCGGGACTGTACGGCAGGCCGATCTAGAAAGCACAAAGGCCGGACGTAAGATCGTACCGTTGCTTAAAAAGTTTAAACTTCTGCATGACTGACTTCAAAAGGAGATGCAATTATAATGAAGAAAATTATTGTAATCGGTCTTGGGGCGGGAAACCTGGAAGGGCTTCCCCTTAGGATTTACCGTATTCTAAAGGGAGCAAAACATCTTTATTTGCGGACAGAGAAGCATCCAGTCGTTGCCGAGCTGTTGGCGGAGGGAGTAGCGTACGAGAGCTTTGATGATGTATATAAAGCGCACGATCAATTCCCGGAAGTGTACGAGGAAATTAGCGACCGCCTCTTTCGAATGGTCGAGGAGAAAGACGAGATTGTCTATGCGGTACCGGGTCATCCGCTTGTAGCTGAGCGTACAGTGCAGCTACTGATGGATAGGGCCGAAGAACAAGGTGTAGAGATTAAGGTGAAAGGGGGGCAAAGCTTTCTTGACCCTGTATTCGCCTCGTTGAAAATCGATCCGGTGGAAGGGTTTGCTCTGTTAGATGGAACCGACCTGCAAAAGCATCAGGTACAACCAAATTTGCATCATCTCATCTGCCAGGTATATGATGCGTTCGTTGCCTCGGATGTGAAGCTTACATTGATGGAGGCATACCCGGATGATTACCCAGTTACCGTCGTAACAGCGGCGGGAGTTACGGAAGAGGAGCGAATTCAGACGATACCTCTGTATGAATTGGACAGGCTGGACAACTACAGCAACCTGACAACGGTGTATGTACCGCCAACGGAGGAAGACAGGGCATTGAACCGCCAGTTCTGGCGTCTCCGAGAAATCGTTGCGATTCTGCGCAGTCCGAACGGCTGCCCATGGGATCGGGAACAGACCCATCAATCGATCCGGAAGAATCTGATCGAGGAAACGTACGAAGTGCTTGAAACAATTGACGATGAGGACCCGGAAGCGATGTGCGAAGAGATGGGGGATCTGCTTCTCCAGATTATGCTACATTCGCAAATGGCTGAAGAGGAGGGCTACTTTACCGTTCAGGATGTTATTGCTGGGCTGAATGAAAAGCTGATTCGTCGACACCCTCATGTATTCGGTGCATCGAATGCGGAAGACGCGGATGAGGCGTTGCAGAACTGGGAGGATATTAAGAAGAAAGAAAAACAGGGGAAAGGAAAAGAGACGATATCTCGACTCGATGGGGTGCCGCGTGACTTGCCCGCCATTCTTAAGGCATATAAATATCAGAAGAAGGCGGCAGATGTTGGTTTTGATTGGGACGAGCTATCCGAAGTGTTTGATAAAGTAAAAGAAGAGTGGGAAGAACTGAAGGAAGCACAGACACTGGAACATCGCCGGGAAGAACTTGGTGATTTGCTGTTCGTCATCGTTAATATCGCGCGTTTTATGAAGATTGACCCGGAAGAGGCGCTAGCCTTGACGAACAAGAAGTTTTACTATCGCTTTTCCTATATTGAAAAGAAAATAATAGAAGCGGGCAAGACGTTTGAGAATACATCACTTGACGAGATGGAGAACTGGTGGCAGGAAGCGAAACAGAAAAAGAAAGAGGAAGAAGGGATATAAAGATGCGACTCGATAAATTTTTGAAGGTTTCCCGGTTGGTGAAGCGCCGTACATTGGCGAAAGAAGTATGCGATCAAGGACGCGTAACAATTAACGGTCAGGTGGCAAAATCCAGCGCCAACGTAAAAATAGGGGACGAGCTTATCGTCCGTTATGGCAATAAGCTTGTTACTGTAAAAGTGGAAAAGCTTCTCGACACAACCAAAAAGGATGAAGCAGCTACTCTCTACACGATGATTAAAGAAGAATACCTACCTCGTGATGACCGGGAAGATTCTCAACCTTCCATTTGGTAAAGAGGTAGATAATGCCTGCATGAACAACATGGAATAGGGTTTTCTCTTGTTCTATTCTGCGCCTTCCCTCCATAGGATGGTATAAAGTGAAACTTCACTCAGTGGGGGTATTACTGCCCGTTAAGGCGGGATAAAAAGGAGGGTGGGCCGTAATGATGGAAACAAACCCAAAGAAGACGATTCGTCATGATGTTGTCATGATTAACCGAAAAAAGCTTGATATAACAGGCGTACTTAAGGTCGAGAGTTTCGATCATGAAGAATTCCTGCTCCACACAGAGGCGGGTTTTCTTACAATAAAGGGGAAAAACCTGCATATGAAGAACCTGAGCCTGGAGACAGGACAGGTATCGATTGAGGGCTTGGTATTCGCGATGGAATATATCGACGAATCCTACCAGGGAGAAAAAGCCAAAGGAATCTTTGGCCGGATCTTTAAGTGACGCTTACCGGGCAAGCAACGACAATGTTGGCGATGTTACTGTGCGGACTGGCTATAGGAATACTGTACGATACATACCGGACAATGGAGCGCAAGTGTCGTCTCCCTATTTGGCTGGTATGGGTATCCGACTTTTTCTTTTGGATAAGCTGTACGTTTCTTGTATTTGGTACGCTTTTGAGAATAAATGAAGGTGTAGTCCGAATTTATATTTTTCTCGGGCTAGGCATCGGCATCATTTTATATTTTCTGCTATTCCAGCGTATATACCTTGGAATTTTGAACAAGCTTATCGCTTTATCCATATGGCTATACCGGGTAATACTAAGAATCGGATACTATATTTTCATCGTTCCCCTCCTTTTTTTATACCGGGCATTGGTCGCTATCGTTCTTTTCCTCTTCTCTGTACTGTTTACTGTTGTAAAATGGCTTGCCCGGCCATTTTTGTTTTTGGGAGGAAAGCTATGGTCGCCGATATGGACGAGATACCTGCAAAAACCGACGCAAAAAGCAAAGAGAATTGTGAGAAAAAGATGGCAAGCCTTGACGGGCTGGATAAAAGGTAAGAAAATGTAAAATAATCAATCAGGAAAGGTGAACGATATGCAACAACAACCGCAATCCAAGCCATCGAATTATGGTCGGAAGCGCAGAATGCGTCTTTTGCAGATTATTGTCGTTTTGTTTTTGTCATGGGCGGGATACACATATTATTCGCAGAGTGAGCAATTAGCGGATAAACAGAGGGAGCTTGTGGACTTGCAGCGTGAGGTCACCAAGGTGGAGGGTGATAAGAAACAACTCGAATTACAGGTAAAAAGAATGAATGATCAGGAGTATATCAGTGAATTGGCCAGGAAAAATTTCTTTCTTTCCAAAGAAGGGGAAATCATATTCCTGACGCCGGATGAAGATAAGAAAAAGTAATAAAGACAAGGGTTGGAGAGCGATTGCTCTCCTTTTTTTATTTCCTTTTTTCCATATCATCAGTAACAAAAGGAAATCGACACCCAGTAAAAAACAGGAAGTTAATTGTCGGAAAATTTTTAATTAAAACCTACTTGTTTTGACAAAATTTGTTTTTGACCTGTGCTTATAATGAGAATCACAAAATTCAGGTAAGGTGGTGTTGAGGATGATTCGTAATCAATCAGCGACAATGGCAGGAAAAGTAGCAGGAAGAATGACATCCACTTTTGAGGGGGTTAACAAGAGAGGAGGAAATTGGTTATATGCAGTTTCCCATCAATGGAGCGTGTTGCACCTGATGATGGGTTTTTTGCTTGGACGTGCAGTTATTCTGCAAGAGCTCTCTCCATTCGCGATTTCTTTTTTCGCGGTGATGTATTTCCTAAAGAGAAATCGGCTGCTTCTTATCATGTTCTCGATTATAGCCGGAAGCGCGATGCAGTCGATGGAGATCGCTTCGGCAAATTTTCTCGGAATGGCGATGGTACTGGTCCTAGCAAGCGTATTGGAGAGGCGCCGGAAAATGGAGTTAAACTATGCTCCGCTGCTTTCATTTCTCGCGGTCCTCCTCAGTGGGATTACAGTCGACTACATTCTAAACAAGCTAACTTGGCATTCGCTGTTTATGAACGGCGTAGCAGCGCTTCTTAGCTTAATTCTCACGCTCATTTTTGTACAGGCGATTCCGATCCTAACATCGAGGCGAAGCCAGCAAAATTTGCGTACGGAAGAAATTATCTGCTTAATCATTCTTCTGGCGTCAATTATGACGGGAACAGTTGGGTGGTTTGTGCAAGATGTGTCAGTGGATAATGTGCTTGCGCGCTATCTTGTTCTCCTTTTTGCTGCGGTAGGCGGTGGGACGGTAGGCGCTGCCGTGGGGGTAGTAACCGGGCTTGTCTTAAGTCTGGCTAACATAGATGCCATTCATCAAATCAGTCTGCTGGCATTCTCCGGCTTATTGGCGGGTTTACTGCGCGAAGGCAGGAAATGGACTGTAGCGATCGGCCTACTTATCGGATCGTCTATTCTGACTATCTATGTAGGTGAGCAACGAGAAATTCTTCAGTCATCTCTGGAGACATTTGCATCTGTTCTGATCTTCCTGTTGACTCCGCGATTTGTGCTGGAGGAAATCTCGAAATTTATTCCGGGTACGGAAGAGAATACGAGCTCTCAACAACAATATTTGAGAAAGGTGCGTGATGTGACGGTTGGAAAGATGAACCAATTCGCCCAGCTTTTCACCAAGTTGTCTGAAACATTTGCTATACCGCATCTAGCTGATGTTCCAGATGAAGAGATGCAAAAAGATTATTTTCTGAGTGAGGTGACGAAAAATACGTGCCAGCGCTGCTGGAAAAGGGATCAGTGCTGGAGTCGCGATTTTGATAATACGTATGAGGCATTGAGTGAAATGATGCGCATTATGAAGCAAGATGGTGAAATTAATGTTAATGAAATGCCAAAGGATTGGCTGCGCAAATGCGTAAAGCAGGATCGGATGCTGACATACATGGAGCAAGAATATATACGCTGGCAGAACCAGTTGCACCTGAAACAGCAAATCGCTGAAAGCCGACGGCTCGTAGCCGAGCAACTGGCGGGTGTCTCACGCGTTATGCATAACTTTGCCCATGAGATTCAAAGAGAGGGTGTTCATCTGCATGTACAGGAGCAGCAAATTCTAGGAGCATTGGAAGGGGTAGGATTATCCATACGGAATGTGGATATTATGAATCTTGAAGAAGGGAAGGTGGATATTGAGATTACACAGCCTTCCTGCGAAGGAAGGGATGAATGCTCGAAGATTATTGCTCCGCTTCTGACTGATATACTCGGTGAGAAGATTACAGTGAAAAATAAGGACTGCCAGGCGCTTGCAGATGGAACATGCCATATGTGCCTGGGTTCGGCCCAAACATTTGAAATTGATACCGGTGTGGCTGGCGCCGCCAAAGGAGGTCAATTATTATCGGGTGATTGCTTTAAGGTTATGGAATTCGGAAACGGCAAAATGGCGCTTGCAATGAGCGACGGAATGGGTAATGGAGAGAGGGCTTACCTGGAAAGTTCCTCGACACTGGAACTCTTGCAGCAATTGCTTGAGTCCGGTATGGAAGAAACATTGAGCATTAAGTCTGTGAATACGGTGTTATCTCTCCGTTCGCCGGACGAGGTGTTTGCTACGGTTGATTTGGCTTTAATCGATCAGCATACAGGACAAGCAAAATTCATTAAAACAGGTTCTACACCGAGCTTTATTAAACGAGGCAAAGAAGTTATTCCAATTTCGGCTAACAACCTGCCGATCGGTATTATTGACGATATTGATGTCGATACAGTAAGCTATCAGCTCAAGCCAGGAGATTTGTTGATTATGATGACGGACGGCATTTATGAGGCGCCGCGCGTCGAGAACAAAAATCTCTGGATGAAACGAAAGATTTCTGAATTAAAAACGAATCATCCTCAGGAGGTGGCAGACTGCTTGCTTGAACTTGTCATTCGTCAGCATTATGGTGAAATTCATGATGACATGACGGTAATGGTGGCGCGTATTGAACATTACATGTTACCATGGGCGACAATTTCGGTGCCAAATGCGCCAAAAATCGATCGGCCGCGTTATGTAAGCTAATACGAATTGCTTTTTGCCTCGTCCAGACACAGCAACGGTTGGGACGGGGCTCTTTTTGGATAAGAAAGTATATATCGCTACAAGGTAAGGTAGCGATATATACTTTCTTCCGAGTGTCTCGCTTGAAAAAACTCGCGGGGCGTGTGGAACAGCGGACGAAAAAGACCAGCAACTGTCTCTATCATCGAAATACCTAGATGTTTTGTCGGTTCGCACGAAGTGGCACCAAGCTGCCGTTTGTCTTCTTTGTGTAAAAAGGACGAGTGGCAATGTCCACGAGTTTTTCTTATGCTATAGTTAATGTTGAACAGAAAATTTTTGAAACCGGTGGCTAATATGGTTCGTATAATAGGTAGGTCAGACTTTTCCTGACTGAATGATTGAAGGTGGAATGATTGCTTGAGCAGTTGAAAAAAACGATACAAGCTCATGGCTTATTAGAGACAGGAGATGCGATTGTTGTGGCCGTGTCAGGCGGTCCAGATTCGGTTGCATTGCTGCATGCGCTTACCCGTTTGCGCCTAGAATTTGAATATACGATAGCAGCGGCGCATGTAAACCACCAATTTCGTGGTGAAGAAGCGGATGAAGACAGTCGCTATGTGCAGCGTCTGTGCCAAGAACTTGCAATTCCTTGTTTTGTGGATTCGATTGATGTTCCGCAGCTTATCGAAGAAACAGGCTTAAACCCCCAGGAGGCGGCACGGCAGGTTCGTTATCGATTCCTGAGGCAGGTGGCCGGTGAGATGGGAGGCGCGAAAGTAGCGACAGCCCATCACGCGGATGATCAACTGGAGACGATGGTAATGCGTTTGGTTCGTGGAACTGGTATAGAAGGTCTAGCAGGTATTCCGCTATACCGTAGCGAAGAAGGCATCGAGATTATTCGTCCATTGCTTGAAGTAACCAGAGATCAAATCGAGAAATATTGCGAGGAAGAAGGGCTCTCGCCGCGTCAGGATGCCAGTAATTGGAGTGACAAGTACTTACGTAATCGGATTCGTCGGCATTGGATTCCACTTATGCGTGAGGAAAACCCACATGTAGCAAGCGCTGCGGTGCATCTCGCGGGAGTTTTGCGGGAAGAAAACGATTATATGCGGCAGGAGAGCGTGGAAAAGCTTGCTTCCATCATAGAGGAACAAAACACGAATACAATAATCATAAGACAAAATGATTTCCTGACGCATCACCTTGCTTTACAAAGGAGGATGATTAAACTAATATTAAGTTATCTGCTGAAAAGCGACATAAAAGAAATAGGGTATGCGCATATTGAAAGCATACGGCAAATCATTGAAGATGCTCATCCAGCAGCTTGTACCCATTTACCTGGGGGGTTGCAAGTTCGCAGGGAGTATCAACGAGTGATTTTTTCATTTTCTTCAGTCACAAATTCAATACCCCCCTACATATATTCTTTGGATATTCCCGGACAGACCTATATCTCAGAGATAGGTCAGGCGGTTCGCTGTTATTACGGGGACAGGGATGAGAGGAATCGACTTGCAGAAGGCACGTTCGCCATGTTTGACCCGGAGAGTGTTAAGGGTAAACTATACGTAAGGCAACGGCGTGCTGGAGATCGTATGGTACCTCTAGGCATGCACGGAAGCAAGAAGGTAAAGGATATTCTTATCGATAAGAAAATACCCCGCCAACAGCGAGACCAAATCCCCCTTCTCACGGATGATGAACATGTCCTTTGGATTCCCGGCGTAAGGCGTTCGAGATGGCATGTGCCCAAGAAGGAAGCGGATGTCGTATTGTATGTAGTGCTTGAATCGTCGCTTTTATGACAATTTTAATTCGCTTTCCTGCTACCTGTTCATATCGTGGCAGGAGAGGTATGATTGGCAGCGGAATCCCAATTTTGTGACCGTGTTCATACCAGGAGGTTCATCATGGAAAAAGACATTGAAAAAGTGCTCTTGACAGAAGAAGAAATTGCGGACAAAATTCGCGAGTTGGGCCGTATTCTTTCCAAAGAATATGCGGGAAAAAACCCACTCGTTATTTGTGTTTTACGGGGAGGCGCCCCTTTTATGACTGATCTGGTGCGCCGTATGGATATCCCGCTTGAGATGGACTTTATGGCCGTTTCTAGCTACGGGGCTTCCACCCAGTCTTCCGGAGTTGTACGGATTATGAAGGATTTGGATACTTCCGTGGATGAGCGTCATGTTCTTATCGTGGAAGACATTATCGATAGCGGCCTTACGCTTAGCTACCTAATCGATAATATCCAGCGACGTAATGCCGCATCTGTGAAGGTTGTAACATTGCTTGACAAGCCGGCCCGACGTACGGTCGACTTGACGCCCGATTATTGCGGTTTCCAGATTCCGGACGCTTTCGTTGTCGGATACGGACTGGATTACGCGGAGAAATACCGGAATCTGCCTTACATTGGCATTTTGAAACCCGAAATATATAGCTAAGCCTGTCAAGTTGTAGACGCCGGGTTTCATGTGGTAAAATAATGTAGGTGTTTTTGAGCGCGAGAGGAGGTAAGGAATGAATCGGTTCTTCCGCAATACAGGATTTTATCTGCTAATTATTTTAGTAACGGTTGGGATTGTCAATTTTATTACCAACCAGGGTACGGACACATCGAAAATCCCTTACAACGAGTTCCGTCAGTATCTTAACCAGGGAAAAGTTGCCGAACTGCAGATTCGTCCTGACCGAGGTACATATTATATTCAGGGTAAGTTGAAGGACCAGACTCCCTTCTATACGAATGGGCCGCTTTATGACAATGAGCAATTGCTTACGCGGATAGAAGAAGCGAATCTGGCGAAAGAAGAGTATCTAGAACAGAAAGGCGATTCTGTCTGGCTTACTTTTCTTACCTCGATTATTCCTTTTGTTATTATCTTTATCTTGTTCTTCTTCCTGTTGAATCAAGCCCAAGGCGGCGGCAGCAGAGTTATGAACTTTGGCAAGAGTAAAGCCAAGTTGTATAATGACGAGAAGAAGAAGGTTACCTTCAATGACGTAGCCGGAGCGGATGAAGAAAAAGCCGAATTGGTAGAAGTTGTAGAATTCTTGAAAGACCCACGCAAATTCGCGACATTGGGCGCACGTATTCCGAAAGGGGTTCTGCTTGTCGGCCCTCCAGGTACCGGTAAGACCCTTCTGGCTCGTGCGGTTGCAGGAGAAGCAGGCGTACCGTTCTTCAGCATTAGCGGTTCTGACTTCGTTGAAATGTTCGTCGGTGTCGGTGCTTCCCGTGTTCGAGATTTATTCGAAAATGCAAAGAAGAATGCTCCATGCATTATCTTTATTGATGAGATTGATGCAGTCGGTCGTCAACGTGGTGCTGGCCTTGGCGGTGGACATGATGAACGTGAACAAACGCTCAACCAATTGCTTGTGGAGATGGATGGATTTGGGGCCAATGAAGGTATTATCATTGTTGCTGCAACCAACCGTCCGGATATTCTTGACCCGGCCTTGCTGCGTCCGGGACGTTTTGACCGTCAGATTACGGTAGATCGTCCAGATGTGAAAGGACGTGAAGCGGTACTACATGTACACGCGCGCAATAAGCCACTTGCAGAAGGCGTTGATCTTGATGTTATCGCCCGTCGCACACCAGGCTTTACAGGCGCTGACCTTGAGAACCTGCTGAATGAAGCAGCATTGCTTGCCGCAAGACGGAATAAACGTAAGATCGATATGATAGATGTAGATGAAGCCATTGACCGCGTTATCGCTGGTCCAGCCAAGAAGTCCCGTGTCATTAGTGATGATGAGAAAAGGCTTGTGGCATACCATGAAGCAGGCCATACAATTTGCGGCTATTTCTTAAAAAATGCTGACATGGTCCATAAAGTAACCATTATTCCTCGTGGCAGCGCGGGTGGGTATACTGTTATGTTGCCGAAAGAAGATCGATTCTTCGCTACTAGGTCTGACCTCTTGGATAAGATTGTTGGTCTGCTTGGAGGCCGCGTAGCTGAGGAGCTTGTACTGAAGGAGATTAGCACAGGCGCCCATAATGACTTTGAACGTGCCACAGGCATTGCCCGTCGCATGGTTATGGAGTTTGGAATGAGTGCGAACCTTGGACCGATGCAGTTTGGTCAAAGCCAAGGACAAGTTTTCCTGGGACGCGACTTTGGTCATGAACAAAATTACAGTGACGAGACAGCACGTCAAATCGACCAGGAAATCCAGACAATTATTCGCGATTGTCACCAGCGTTGTACAGACCTGCTGACTGAGAGAATGGATAAGTTGGAAGCTGTCGCACAGGCACTCCTTAAGGTTGAGACATTAGATGCCGAACAGATTAAGAGCATTATCGAGACCGGTTCGTTTAAAAGTAAAGTTGGTGAAGTCGAAGAGGTTACTACTGGGGATGTTAAAGTACAAATCACCGGCAAGCCGGAAGATTCTGCACCGACACCGGGCATCGATAGCGAAGAACGCGATAGAAGCGACACATAAGCATATAAGTAAAGCCTCCCTTCTCGCAGGGAGGCTTTTTTGATGGATAAGAAAGTAGATGTTGCTTTCTTTCGATCGTATCGCTTGAAAAACTTGTGAGGCGTGTGCTCTGCCTTTCTTTAGGTGTGTACAACTTTTCGATTTAACGGTATGATACAGGTATTCTGATAATTGCCTGGCAGGCACTTAATACCTTAAGGATTTACAACGGAGGTTGCTTACTATGGAAGCGTTAGCTTTAGCGAAGAAAGAACAGCGGAACCAGGAGTTACGGGAGAAGATTATGCGTCTGAAAAAAGAAAGAAATGCAATTATTCTTGCCCATTACTATCAACGTCCTGAAATTCAAGAGATTGCAGATTTTCTCGGTGATTCATTCGGTCTTGCGCAGAAAGCAGCAACTACGGATGCCGATGTCATTGTATTTTGCGGCGTCCACTTCATGGGTGAAAGCGCTAAAATTTTGAATATGGATAAGACTGTATTGATTCCGGATGAGCGTGCCGGCTGCCCGATGGCGGATATGGTAAACGTAAGTGGACTGAAAAAGTTGAAGGCTCAGCATCCGAACGCAAAGGTAGTGGCGTACATTAATACATCAGCTGATGTCAAAGCGGAAACAGACATCTGCTGTACATCGTCAAATGCCAAGAACGTTATCAAATCGATTGACGCAGAGGAAATTATCTGGGTACCAGACAAGAATCTTGGACATTGGGTCTCGCAGTTTACGGACAAGAAAATGATTATATGGGAAGGATACTGTAATACGCATGACCAATTGACGGTGGATGATGTTCGCAAGCTGAAGGAAGAATATCCTGATGCCCAATTTGTCGTGCATCCAGAATGCCGTCCGGAAGTGGTGGCAATGGGAGACTTTATAGGTAGTACTACAGGTATTCTTAAGTATTGTCGTGAATCAAATCACAAACAATTTATCGTTGGAACGGAAGATGGGGTAGGATACAAATTGCATGTAGACAGCCCGGATAAAGAGTTTATCTTTGCTTCGAAGTATATGGTTTGCCCAAATATGAAGGTCAATAACCTGAAAAAAATCGCTGACTGTCTGGAAACGATGCAACCGCAGATTTATGTACCAGAGGAAATTGCTGATAATGCCCGGGCTTCCCTTGAACGCATGCTGTCTGTGGAAGCAGTTCAGTAAACGGCGCAGGGCAGAAAGAAGGATAAGCCAAATGGTACCACGCTATGTCATTGATTTTAAGTTAACCGAGCTTGAGATGTATAAAACGGATGTACTCATTATTGGTTCCGGGATTGCGGGTCTTTATACCGCACTGAAAATCAGTGAGGATAAGAATGTCATTTTACTTAGCAAGACCGCACTGACACAGAGTAATACCCGTTATGCACAGGGCGGCATTGCTGCTGTTACTGCTGAATCGGATTCGCCGGAGTTGCACAGGCAGGATACTTTGATCGCCGGGGCAGGTATTTGTTTGAATGAAGCAGTGGAAGTACTGGTCAATGAAGGACCTTCCTGCATCACAGATTTAATTGATTACGGAACCAAATTCGATGAAGAGAACGGTGCTTTTGCTCTAACGAAAGAAGGAGCACACAGTCAGCGACGCATTCTTCACGCTCAAGGAGATGCGACGGGGGCGGAGATCGTGCGTGCTCTTTCGAAGTGTGCGCTGTCAAATGAGAAGATTACAATTTTGGAGAATCATTTTACACTTGATCTGGTAACTCATCAGGGGCAATGTATTGGTGCGCTCGTTCGCAAGCCAGATGGACAAGTTATCTATATACGTGCCAATGCCATTGTATTGGCGACCGGTGGAGCTGGCCAATTGTATCGCTATACCACCAACCCGGAAATTGCCACAGGGGACGGGATGGCCATGGCATACCGGGCTGGGGCCTATATTAAAGACGTGGAATTTATCCAGTTCCATCCAACTTCGTTATGTTACCCAGGCGCCCCCCGATTTCTAATATCTGAAGCGGTACGCGGTGAGGGGGCTGTCCTGCGCAATATAAAGGGAGAGCGTTTTATGGAGAAATATCATCCATTGAAGGAGCTGGCTCCCCGGGACATAGTTGCGCGCGCAATGGTGTCTGAGATGGAATCAACTGGTTCCACGTTCGTTTATTTAGATATTACCCACGAATCCGAAGAGTTAATCAAACACCGGTTTCCTACTATTTATAAAGTTTGCCTTCGTTATGGATTAGATATGGTGACGGACTGGATCCCTGTTGCACCTGCCGCTCACTACATTATGGGAGGCATTAAAACTGATCTATATGGTGAGACCTCGACAAAGCGGCTATTTGCTTGCGGAGAGGTATCTTGTACGGGTGTTCACGGTGCAAATCGCCTGGCCAGTAATTCCCTGGCGGAGGCTCTTGTATTTGGACGTCGTATTGCTGAAAGGATAGGCGAGTTGGAGGATATCGGCGATGAGGTACCTGCAGTGTCCTTTTCGTTAATGCGCCAACATACGATGAACAATGATACAGTGATGGAACGCAAGCTTCGTCTGCAAAAGCTAATGCTTGCACATGTAGGCTTGAAGCGTAGCGAGAAAGGGCTGACTAAAGCCGTACGGGAGCTGGAACGCTATGTAAAGGCATTCCGCATGAAAGTGGAGAAGCCGGAAGAAATGGAGTACATGAATCTGTTGACATGCGCCTGCCTGGTTGCGAATGCGGCATTATTCAGGGAAGAGAGCCGTGGAGGCCACTACAGAGAAGACTTCCCGAAGCGAGATGACCTCGTATGGCGGAAGCATATTGTACAGTCGATCGAAGATGGGGTTTTAGAGGAGAGAAATACAAATGAAGATGAATGAGCAATTGCTGAACCGGCAGATTGAGACATGGCTTCAAGAGGATATCGGTTTTGGCGATGTAACGAGCCTTTCGACAGTGCCTGAAAACCTGGAAGGAATAGGTATTTTGTACGCTAAACAGTCTGGTGTGATTGCGGGGCTTACTGTAGCGGAGCGGGTATTTTCATTTGTGGACGCCGAGCTTGTTTTTTCACCGAAAGTGGCAGAGGGAGCTTTCGTTGAGAAGGGAGCGGTTATCGCACAGGTGGAAGGCCGTGTGCAGAGCGTGCTGGGCGGTGAACGTCTTGCGCTTAACCTATTGCAGCGGTTGTCGGGTATCGCGACGATGACAAGCAAGTACGTGGAAAAAGTGCGGAAAGTAAGTGAAAAAGTTCGCATAGTCGATACGCGTAAAACAACTCCGGGTTTACGCATGCTTGAGAAGTATGCGGTAACAGTCGGCGGAGGACATAATCATCGCCTTGGGCTATTTGATGCGGTCATGATTAAAGATAATCATATTAAAGCGGCAGGTGGTATACACGAGGCTGTATCGCATGCACGCGCTGCAATTCCACATACAATGCGAGTTGAGGTAGAAGTAGAGACGCTTGCACAATTGGAGGAAGCGATCGCGGCGAAACCGGATATTATTATGTTGGACAATATGGATACGAAAACGATGACAGAGGCGGTATGTCGTGTCGATGGCCGCATGATTGTCGAAGCCTCCGGCGGCGTTAGCCTCGATACCGTCGAAGAAATAGCTGCTACAGGTGTTGATGTTATTTCCGTAGGTAGCCTTACACATTCCGTAACGGCGTTAGATATTAGTCTGGACTTAAACGAAAGAAAACGATAGGGCAGGGATTCGATGCTATTTGTCATTGACGTAGGAAACACAAATATTGTGCTTGGCGTGTATGAAGGTGACGAATTAAAACATAATTGGCGCATTAGCACGGACCGAGGGAAGACGGACGATGAATTCGGTATGCTGGTGAAAAGTCTTTTTGCAGATAAGGGTATGACTTTCACAGATATTGAAGGTATCATTATTTCTTCCGTCGTTCCTCCGCTGATGTTCTCGCTTGAGAAAATGTGTCGTAAATATTTTGATATCAAACCGATGGTAATCGGACCGGGTTTGAAGACCGGTTTGAATATTAAGGCGGAGAACCCACGTGAGCTCGGTGCAGATAGAATTGTGAATGCGGTAGCCGCCATTCACCATTACGGAACCCCGCTAATCATCGTAGACTTCGGTACAGCTACTACGCTGTGCTTTGTTGATGAACAAGGCGGTTATCACGGGGGAGCAATTGCTCCGGGGATCAGCATTTCTACCGAAGCGCTATACAGTCGGGCTGCCAAGCTGCCTCGTATTGAATTGATAAAGCCGCCGAGCGTTATCGGCCGCAATACGATTCATGCCATGCAATCAGGTATCATTTATGGTTTTGTCGGCCAGGTGGATGAGCTGGTACGCCGCATGAAGATGGAGTCGGATAAAAAACCAAATGTCATAGCTACTGGAGGTTTAGCCGAGCTTATCGGCAGTGAGTCGAATGAAATCGATATTGTCGACCCGTGGTTAACAGTGAAAGGCTTGCGGCTGATTTATGATCGTAATAAGAGGTAACAAAAAAGACGGGATAACTCCCGTCTTTTTTGTTGGATAAGAAAGTAGATACTGCTGTAAAGTAAGAACACGATAATGCCTGTGAGTTTTTCTTATTGCTTATATATTTGTGGTACACTAATGTGTATAAGCACGAGAATGAGTATTCTCGATATTCCAAGGAAGAAAGAGGAACAATGATGAATGATTATTTAATCCGCGGGATTGCGTATGATGGATTCGTGCGCGCATTTGCTGTTCGCACTACAGATACAGTACGAGAGATTCAACGGCGCCTGGATACTTGGCCTATTGTAAGTGCAGCGGTTGGACGCACGGTTTCGGGTGCAGCTATGATGGGAGCGATGCTGAAAGGTGATGAACGCCTGACCATTGTAGTACGCGGTAACGGACCGGTGGGACAGATTGTAGCGGATGCTAACGCAAAAGGGGAAGTACGTGGCTATGTGCACAATCCGCATATTCATTACAATGAGATGAATGAAAAGGGTAAGCTTGATGTCCGACGGGTTGTGGGAACAGAAGGCAGCGTTACGGTCACTAAAGATTTGGGGTTAAAAGAACCGTATCAAGGGACAAGTCCGATCGTGTCTGGTGAAATCGGAGAAGATTTAACATATTATCTTACTGTATCCGAACAAGTTCCTTCAGCTGTTGGAGTCGGTGTACTTGTGAACCCTGATAACACGGTGAAAGCCTCCGGTGGCTTTATTATTCAGTTAATGCCTAACACACCGGAAGATATCATTACTAAGTTGGAGAAGACTCTCTCCTCTATTCGTCCCGTGTCCACTATGATTAATGAGGGGCTATCTCCAGAAGAGATTTTGCATGAAATTCTGGGCGCGGAATTTACCTTGCTGGATAAGCATGAAGTCGTATTTAGCTGTCATTGCTCACTCGATCGGGTGAACCGGGCGCTCATCAGCCTAGGTAAAGAAGAACTCGATGCCATGATAGAAGAGCAAGGAGAGGCAGAGATTACATGTCATTTCTGTAACGAAAGATACCACCTAGATAAAGAGGACTTAGAGAATCTTCGCGCGAATTTATAATGAACAATTGACGTTTCTATAGGTCGATTGATATAATATTTATAAAACCTATTTAATTAGTAGGATTTTGGTGAGGAGGAGTTTTGATGCGGGTAGCTCAGTCCATTACCGATTTAATCGGATATACACCGTTGGTAAAGTTGAATCGAGTAGCAGAAGCGGATGAAGCGAACATTTACTTAAAGTTAGAATTTTTCAATCCAGGCAGTAGTGTAAAAGATCGTATCGCTCTTGCTATGGTTGAAGCGGCGGAAAAAGAAGGCGTATTGAAGGAAGGCATGACCATTGTGGAGCCAACAAGTGGAAATACAGGGATTGGTCTTGCAATGGTAGCGGCGGCAAAAGGATACCGTGCCGTTCTGGTCATGCCAGATACGATGAGTATGGAGCGCCGCAACCTGCTTCGTGCATACGGCGCAGAGTTAGTACTTACACCAGGTGCAGAAGGAATGGGAGGCGCTATTCGTAAAGCGGAAGAATTGGTCCGTGAAAATGAAGACTATTTCATGCCGCAGCAGTTCAAGAATCCTGCCAATCCACAGATTCACCGTGAGACAACGGGTAGAGAATTGCTGGAGCAGGCCGAGCAAATCGGAGGAGTTCATGCATTTATTTCGGGAGTCGGCACTGGAGGAACGGTTACCGGTGCAGGTGAAGTATTGAAAGAGAAGTATCCGGATGTTAGCATTGTGGCTATCGAGCCTGCTGCATCCCCTGTACTGTCGGGCGGGAAGCCTGGACCACACAAAATTCAGGGTATCGGCGCAGGATTTGTACCTGATACGCTGAATACGGAAGTGTACGATGAAATTATAAAAGTAGAAAATGAAGATGCGTTTGCTACGGCTCGTCTGGTGGCCAAAAAAGAAGGGATTCTCGGTGGTATTTCTTCCGGCGCAGCTATTCATGCGGCCAAGCAAGTAGCGAAAAAGTTGGGACCTGGCAAAAATGTCATTGTCATCATCCCAAGCAACGGCGAGAGATATTTAAGTACCCCTCTTTATCAATTTGATGAAGAGTGAGTATAATATAAAGAGAAAGCCCTTGTCTCATTGGAGCAAGGGCTTATTTTGCGCAAAGGATAGCAAATGGAGGGAAATGAGTGAAAAAGCCTGAGGAGTGGACTGAGCAGTGGCTTACACAATACGAGCGCGTACCGCTATGGCAAAAAATAAAGTGGACAAGCCAAGACCCGTGGCGGTTATATAAAAAGTTGCTGAAGCAAAGTGCATACGCTTTTATTCTGGAAAGTGGAAGGGTTGGCCGTTATACGTACGTAGGAGCGGATGCAGTAGCCTCCCTTGCATATAAAAACAGCCAAATAAGCGAGAATGGAAATCCTTTCTCGTCTGTATTATCGGATCCGATGGCTACGGTGCGTCGGTGGATGGGACATGAATTCTCTCCAGGGACAGAGGAGATGGCCCAGGCTGGGTTACCGGATTGGACAGGCGGTTCGGTTGGCTATATAAGCTATGATATGGGGCGTTACTATGAGGCGTTGCCTCGCGCAACGGAAGATGATTTGCAACTGCCTGACGTTTATCTAATGCTGGTGGAACAACTGTACGCCTTTGATCATGAGACAGGTGATGTGTTTATTATCGTTCATGTGGGAGAGCGATCTAGCCTGCATGTTATAGAACAAGGGAAAAAGCAGATCCGAGAAATGGAAGAAATACTTGAAGCAACAAAAGGTGAGATAGAAGAATCTCCTGCACCGGATATTGAAGGAATAAAAGACAGATCTTTGAAAGAAATGACAACGTCATTTGAACAGACGGATTTTGAACATGCTGTTAGACGGGTACAGGAATATATTGCAGCAGGTGATGTTTTTCAGGTAAATCTTTCCGTTCGGCAGACAAGGAAAACGGATGCAGAAGCCGAAGAAATATACGAAGTGTTACGCGCTATTAATCCATCACCTTATATGGGATTAATTAGATTTCCAGAATTTCAACTCGTTTCCGCCTCCCCTGAGCTTTTGCTACAGGTAAAGGGAAACCAGCTTAGCACACGTCCGATTGCGGGTACACGTCGCCGTGGACATACGGAGGAAGAGGATGCGGCATTGGTACAAGAATTACTGGAAAATGAGAAAGAAGTCGCCGAACATATTATGCTGGTTGATTTGGAACGTAATGATTTAGGACGTGTGAGCCGTTTTGGAACGGTACATGTTGATGAACTTATGGCGGTCGAGAAGTATTCGCATGTTATGCATATTGTTTCCAATGTCGTAGGTGAGATGGCGGAAGATAAAGATATGTACGATGCAATTATTGCGGCATTTCCGGGTGGTACGATTACCGGGGCTCCGAAAGTGCGGACGATGGAAATCATCGAAGAATTGGAACAAGTAACAAGAGGACCATATACAGGTTCTATGTGTGTGCTGGGTTTTGACGGCAATGCTGTCTGTAATATTATTATCCGGACATTAATCCTAAAGGACGAAGAGGCGCATGTGCAGGCCGGAGCAGGAATTGTAATTGACTCCACGCCAAAAGCAGAGTATTATGAATCATTAAAGAAGGCGGAAGTGCTGTGGAAGTCGCTTTCTTTAGCTGAAACTAAACGAAGAGTCGAGAAGAGTATGAGAGAGGAGAGTCGAGTATGATTGTAATGATTGATAACTATGATTCGTTTACGTACAATTTGGTACAGTACTTGGGAGAGATGGGGGAGGAGTTGCATGTCGTACGCAATGATCAGCTTACATGCGATGAGATTGCTGATCTGGCCCCTTCCTATCTGATGATTTCGCCGGGGCCATGCACACCGAATGAAGCGGGAATTAGTCTTGAAGCAATAGAGCGGTTTGCAGGCAAAATCCCGATTTTCGGCGTTTGTTTAGGGCACCAATCAATTGCTCAAGTATTTGGTGGCAATGTCATTCGTGCACAGCGATTGATGCACGGGAAGACGTCGCAGGTCTTCCATAACGGAGAAGGTGTTTTTGCGGGATTGCCTAATCCATTCCGTGCGACCCGTTATCACTCGCTTATTGTAGAGCGGGAAAGCTTACCTGATTGCCTGGAGATTACGGCAGAGACGGCGGAAGGGGAGATTATGGCGCTTCGCCATCGTGAATTACCGGTGGAAGGAGTGCAATTTCATCCGGAATCGATTATGACGGAGCATGGCAAACAATTATTGCGCAATTTTTTGACGCGCTATGCCCCGCTTAAGAATATATAGACAAAGGAGCAAGGAGCGAATCGTGAAAGTATTTCTCGATGGGCGCATTATGGATAGTACGCAAGCTGTGATCTCGCCTTTTGATCACGGCTTTCTTTATGGTCTGGGTTTATTTGAAACAATGCGGGTGTACGGAGGACATATCGCGCTTTTAGAACAACATTATCATCGTCTGTGTAAAGCGGCAGAAGAATTGGGTATTGTCATTACGATGACCCGTGAGGACTTGCGATTTGCGATATTGGAAACATTAAGCGCAAACGGACTGAGCGATGCATATGTGCGGCTTGACCTAACAGCGGGGGATAAAGGGCTGGGTCCGTACGCGGGACTGTATGACGAACCTCATTGGCTGATTTTCGTCAAACCATTGCCTGAGTTCCCTCCGTCCTTGTATGAAACAGGTAAGAGGTTACAAGTATTAAAGCGGCCACGCAATTCGCCGGAGGGAGAATTGCGTTTCAAGTCTCATCATTATATGAATAACCGTTTTGGTAAAATGGAAATTGGACCTGAACCGGATGTGGAGGGGCTCTTCCTTACAGAGAATGGATGCCTTGCAGAAGGGATTGTATCCAATCTGTTTTTCGTAGCGGAAGATGTCATTTACACACCTGATATAAAGACTGGAATCCTGCCTGGGACAAGGCGAGAGTTCGTTATGGAATTAGCGGAGTCTCACGGGTTTACCGTACAGGAAGGCTGGTATTATATCGAGAGGCTGATGGTAGCAGATGAAGTATTCATAACGAATGCTGTACAGGAAATCGTACCGATTCATACAGTGAATGAAACGAGAATCGGACAGGGTACAATAGGAACGATTACCAAAAAATTACTTGAGCTGTATCGGAGACACATTGTCTGACAGTAAGAGTGTGATGGAAAGAAGGGGAATTATGCAGAAAGGAATACAGGCAGGAGCGTATGAATTGCCTGTCCATCGACGAACGTTGGTTATGGGAATTCTCAATGTCACACCGGATTCCTTTTCGGATGGGGGTCGTCATCATACGACAGAGCGCGCGCTCGAACATGCGCGTCAGATGATAGAGGACGGAGCCGATATTATCGATATTGGAGGCGAATCAACGCGTCCTGGTCATGAGCCGGTAGGTATGGAAGAGGAGCTGGAACGGGTCATTCCAGTCATTGAAAGATTAACAAATGAGATAGATATTCCATTATCTATCGATACATATAAAGCTGAAGTAGCTCGCCAAGCTGTTCATGCCGGTGTGCATATTATCAATGATATATGGGGAGGCAAGGCCGATACGATGATGCCGAAAGTTATGGCTGAATCCGGCTTGCCGGTCATATTGATGCACAATCGTGATAATAAGGAATATACGAATTTCATAGCTGATATGCTGAATGATATGAGCGAGTGCATTGACTTGGTAAAAGAAGCAGGGGTGGAACATAATAAAATCATTCTTGATCCTGGTATTGGGTTTGCGAAGACATATAAGCATAACCTTGAAATGATGTATCATATGGACAAGCTTGTAGCACTCGGATACCCGGTGCTATTGGGGACATCACGGAAAAAGTTCATAGGTAAAGCACTTGGCGATATGCCGGTAACGGAGCGGATGGAAGGAACGGCGGCGACAGTAGCACTCGGTGTAGAGCGAGGGTGTCGTATTGTTCGGGTGCATGACGTAAAGCCGATCGTACGTGTCTGTCGTATGATGGATGCGATGCTGTATGACTGGCAGCAAGATAAGGAGTGACGCTAAATGGACAGGATTTTGTTCAATAAGATGGAGTTCTGGGGTTATCATGGCGCTTTTAAGGAGGAGAACAAGCTTGGACAGCGTTTCTATGTAGATTTGGAGCTTTATTTCGATTTATCGAAGGCCGGTCGTAGCGATAATTTGGAAGATACAGTGAACTATGCGGATATCTACAAGACGGCGCAGCAAATCGTTGAGAAGGAAAAATACGAATTGGTGGAAGCCATTGCGGAGCGTCTGGCGACGAAGATCCTGGATGGATACATGTTAATTGATGAAGTGCTTGTCCGCGTAACTAAGCCGGATCCTCCGATACCCGGTCATTACGAATCCGTAGCGATAGAGATTCGGCGCAGTCGGGCGGGACATAATGCATAATCGGCTCAACCGGGCATTTCTAGGTCTGGGTTCAAATATTGGCGATAGAGAAAATATTCTTAGCAGAGCGGTGTATCTAATTCATCAAGTAATTGGTGTAGAGGTCCTACAAAGCTCTTCCCTTTATGAAACCGATCCGGTGGGATACACAGATCAGGATGTATTTCTGAATATCGCAATCGAAATTGAGACGTCGCTACCCCCGAAAGAATTGCTGACCCATATGCAAAGAATCGAAACGCTGCTAGGAAGAACACGTATGATTCGCTGGGGTCCCCGCACGTTGGATATTGATATTTTGTTGTATGGACACGAATATATTCATAGCGGGGATTTGCAGGTTCCGCATCCAAGGATGATGGAGCGTGCGTTTGTTTTAGTTCCCCTCGCCGAGATTGCGCCAGAAGCCCCTATTACGTATAAAGCGGGAGAAGAGATTCACCATACACGTGTTAAGGACGTGCTGGAGGGTATAGAGGACAGAGAAGGTGTACGGCAGTGTGGAAAGTTCGATTGGAAACATGTGGGTGGAGAATGAAAAAGATGAAAATAGTTGAAATGAGAAAAACGTATGATAAAATAGGGAAATAATTAGCGGCTTTTTTGCTTATACAAGGAATAGCCCATGCTTTTTACACAAAGTATATGTGGAAGGTGGAAATATGGCTAACCTAAAAATTGGAAACATCGAGCTGAAGAATAACGTAGTGCTCGCTCCGATGGCTGGTGTATGTAATCCAGCTTTTCGCCTGATTGCCAAGGAATTCGGAACGGGACTGGTTTGCGCTGAGATGGTTAGCGATAAAGGAATTGTTCACGGAAACAAGAAGACGCTTGAAATGCTGTATGTAGATGAGCGCGAGAAGCCGTTGAGTCTACAGATTTTTGGCGGCGACAGAGAAACGCTGGTGAAAGCGGCGAAGTACGTGGATGAGCATACAAATGCTGATATTATCGATATTAATATGGGCTGTCCAGTGCCGAAGATTGTTAGTTGCGATGCCGGAGCGCGATGGTTACTTGATCCGGGGAAAATCGAGGAAATGGTATCTGCCGTAGTTGAGAACGTATCGAAGCCAGTTACGGTAAAGATGCGTATCGGCTGGGATGAGGACCATATCTACGTAGTGGAGAATGCGAAAGCGGTAGAACGTGCTGGTGGCCAGGCTATCGCTGTACACGGTAGAACGCGTGTGCAGATGTACCAGGGCACCGCGAACTGGGATTATATTCGCCAAGCGAAAGAAGCTGTAAGTATTCCAGTTATCGGAAACGGAGACGTTGCAACACCAGAAGACGCAAAGCGTATGATTGAACAAACAGGCTGCGATGGTGTGATGATTGGACGTGCCGCTCTGGGCAATCCGTGGATGCTGTACCGTACGGTTGAGTATCTTACCAAGGGTGAACTGCCGGCGGACCCGACACCACGTGAGAAGATAGAGATAGCGCTGCTGCATCTAGATCGCCTGATTAAGGTGAAAGGTGAGAAGGTTGCCGTTCTAGAAATGCGTAAGCATGCGGCCTGGTATCTTAAAGGATTACCAGCATCAGCACACATTCGTGATGAGATTAATGTACAGGAAACGCGCGAAGGTATGGCCAATCTCCTGTTATCTTATCTGGAGAGAGTGGAAGCCAAGGCTGCGGAATATGAAAGCAAACGTCAGCAGGAGAAGGTAGAAGCGGTATAACCATAAGATTTGACATTTAGTCAAAGGCTACCATATAATACCTTCATATCTGCATGAGAAACTGCCAGTGCATGCACTGGCAGTTTCATATATGTTTGTCAATTGCATAAAAAATACAATTTTATCATACACTCTACGATACATCAGGCGTACGAAAACAATAGAATGGATTATGATGGGGGAATGCGAAGATGGCTGAAAAAGAAGTAATCTTAACCGCAGCGGGCTTACAGAAGCTCGAAGAAGAACTCGAACAGTTAAAGACGGTGAAACGTCGTCAAGTAGCTGAACGTATTAAAGAAGCGATTAGCTTCGGAGATCTGTCTGAGAACTCAGAGTATGAAGAAGCAAAGAATGAGCAGGCTTTCATTGAAGGGCGTATTATCACGCTAGAGAAAATGCTGCGCAATGCACGCGTTATTAGTGGCGAAGAGCTGGATACCGGAATAGTGAGCATTGGTTCTACCGTAAGGGTAAAAGACCTGGAATTCAATGAGGAAATGGAGTTCAAGATTGTAGGTTCTGCAGAATCAGATCCGATGCAGAATAAAATTTCCAACGAATCGCCAGTCGGATTGGCCTTAATTGGCAAATCAAAAGGCTCAACGGTGGATGTAAACGTTCCCGCAGGTGTGGTGCGCTACGAAATTCTTGAGATTAAAGTAGACTAAATGTCTGTTTTTGGCTAAGCTCCTTCGATTCCGTAGGAGCTTTTAGCCAGTTTTAGGCTAGAATGAAGGTAAAAGATTTTGAGGAGTTGAACGCAAGCATGTCTCGACAAGAAGAGTTAAGTGAACTGGAACAAATTCGTCGTGAAAAGCTACATACATTGCGCGAAAGCGGAGTTGATCCGTTCGGCAAAAAGTTTGAACGTTCCCATACGGCCAAAGAGATTGTGGATACATATGGGGAGCTTGAGAAAGAACAGTTGGACGAGCAAGGGATTGAAGTGTCGATTGCGGGCCGGATGATGGCGAAGCGTGGCCAGGGAAAAGCAGGGTTTGCCCATCTACAGGACCAAAGCGGTCGTATTCAGATTTATGTGCGGCAGGATCAGGTTGGAGAACAGGCTTACGATATGTTTAAGCTTTGTGATATTGGAGATATTCTTGGTGTGACTGGGGTTATTTTCAAAACAAAAACCGGAGAGACAAGCGTTAAAGCGAAAGAGGTCACTTTACTGGGTAAGTCTCTTCGTCCGCTGCCGGAGAAGTTCCACGGACTAAAAGATGTGGAAACTCGTTACCGTAAACGCTACCTCGATATGATTATGAATCCGAATGTAAAAGATACATTTATTGCCCGCAGTTTAATTCTGCAATCGATGCGTCGTTATTTGGATGAGCGCGGCTATCTTGAGGTAGAAACACCGACTATGCACAGTATTCCGGGGGGAGCTGCGGCACGTCCTTTTGTTACACACCATAACGCCTTGGATATGCGTTTGTATATGCGTATTGCGACAGAACTGCATCTAAAGCGTTTGATCGTGGGTGGTCTTGAAAAGGTGTACGAAATTGGACGTATTTTCCGGAACGAAGGAATTTCCACACGCCATAACCCTGAATTTACTTCAATTGAATTATATGAGGCGTATGCGGATTATAAAGATATTATGCGCTTAACAGAGGAGTTGGTTGCGCATATTGCACAGGATGTATTTGGAACAACGCTATTCAACTATCAGGGACATGAAGTACAGTTGAAGCCCCAGTGGAAGAGAATTCACATTGTAGAAGCAATTAAAGAAGTGACGGGTGTCGACTTCTGGCCTCAGATGAGCGATGAAGAAGCGGTAGAGCTTGCGAAAAAACATAACGTTCCGGTACCGCCGGGAGCTAAATACGGTCATATTGTTAATGAGTTTTTCGAGCATTTTGTGGAAGAGAAGCTTATTCAGCCAACGTTTATTTATGGACATCCGGTCGAAGTCTCGCCGCTTGCGAAGAAGAACGAAGAAGATCCGCGCTTCACGGACCGTTTTGAACTATTCATTGTAGGACGTGAGCATGCTAATGCATTTACCGAGTTAAATGATCCGCTCGATCAGCGTCAACGTTTTGAGGCACAGCTTTTGGAGAGGGAAGCTGGAAATGACGAAGCTCATATGATGGATGAGGACTTCCTGGAATCATTGGAATATGGCATGCCTCCAACAGGTGGATTGGGCATTGGTATTGACCGTTTGGTAATGTTGCTCACTGATTCTCCGTCGATTCGTGATGTGCTGCTGTTCCCGCTCATGCGTGAGCGTACAGTAGCGGAACAAGCAGGAGAAGAAGCTACAGAAGAATCATAGAATGAATGGAAGAGAGGCAGGCATAAAAGCTTGCCTCTTTTTTAGAATGCTGGTATAGAAAGAAAGATGTTAGCTGGATTAAAATATTTATCGATAAAATAAAAATAAAGGCTTGCTTTTTAACTTGTCCACATGATATATTGATTAAGTCGCTTTTGAGAGCGGCACATAAAATTTTGTTGGCAAGTAAAAAATAAAAAAGTTGTTGACAAAAAAGATTATCTGTAATAAGATAAAGAAGTCGCCGCTGAAACGCGGTGAAGTACGAAAGACAAAGTTCCTTGAAAACTGAACAGTAACACTCGAATGTGTGCGAGTATATAAAAATTACCCACGAAAGTGACGAGTCG
>NZ_LGUG01000018.1 GCF_001274715.1 Aneurinibacillus migulanus
ATATACAGGTTGTAATACGAAAATGAAGCTGGAAATGCTGTCGCAGCTGCACCAGTATCATCGGTAAAAGCTGTAGCTGCAATTGCAAATGTAGCACCTGTACCTGTTCCGGCCCCTGCTGTAGAGGTAAACTTTCTACCAGCTATAAACGGTTTAACTATAGGCATGTGTATTCACTCCTTTTCTTTTTATCATTACGGATTTTTTGAAAAACCTCTAGAAAGAGGGCTTGTTCCATCCGTTACTACATTCTATTCCTCTCACTATACTTCAGGAACAGCAAATGACTTAGTATATACGTACAATTTGCAAATTGAAAGTGGGATACCTTAGGTTACTTTTTTCTTTGCTGATGAGTTCCTATTCATCTAACGATAAACACTCTCCCTACGCTTTGATTAATACTAAGAGTGTGTAGCAAAATTAATATAATGAATAAGGCATATATAGGATATAGAAACCAAATAATCGATATAAGCTTGCATAATATTTAGCTATGAATTTAGGTAAACCTGCCACACACTCACTAAAACATTAAAAAAAGAAAGGTCACTGGGCTATATTACACAGTTTTTAAGGAAATACTTGAGCAGAAAACTGAACAATTTCAAGGATAATAGGTTCACCTGCAAAAATGGTGCTGCCATTGAGATTAATAGTTAGAGCGTTTGGATTTACGCTATATATGCTGCCTTCTTGTAATATTCCATTAATATAAAGATTACTGTAGCTGTTTTGTCCGAGGTTTGTAAATTCACTTATTGGCCCTCCACTATCACCAGTAAATTCAGTAGCTAGAATAACTTGAGGGCCCTGAATATCTAACTCCGTGATATAAAAATATCTTTGAACAGTAGGTATGATAACTACTGACCCTACTGATCCCGGTGGTCCCTGAGGCCCTTGAGGCCCTTGAGGTCCTGGTGGTCCTGGTGGTCCTGGTGGTCCTGGTGGCCCTTGGGGTCCTTGAGAACCTGATGGATATAACGAAGGGGAACATATTACTACAGGATTCCCCGGTCTGCA
>NZ_LGUG01000019.1 GCF_001274715.1 Aneurinibacillus migulanus
ACCATATCAAGCGTCTGAACTTTTTCTTCAACTTCCTTTGCTTTCGTGCCGTCTGACAGCATCGTCAAGCAATATGGACAAGCACTTCCGATCGTCGTCGGATTCACAGCCAAAGCCTGCTCGGTGCGTGCAAGGTTCACACGTGTGCCCTGATGCTCTTCCTGCCACATCATCCCGCCGCCCGCGCCACAGCACATGCTGTCACAGCCGGAACGCTCCATTTCCACGATCTCGACGCCAGGGATGGCGGACAGGATCTCTCGCGGCGCATCATATATATCATTGTAACGGCCCAGGTAACAGGAGTCATGATAGGTCACACGCTCTTTCACTTCATTCACCGGTTGAATCCGGCCTTCCCGCAGCCATTCCACCAGCAGATCAGTATGATGATAGATTTCCACGTCTTCGAGTCCAAACTCCGGATATTCGTGCTTGAACGTATTGTAGGCGTGCGGGTCCATCGTCACGATTTTCTTCACATCATACTTCTGGAAGTTCCCGATGTTCTCCATCGCCAGCTCCTGGAACAGCATTTCATTGCCAAGACGGCGGGCTGTATCACCTGAGTTCTTCTCTTCGTTGCCCAGAATAGCAAACTTGATACCCGCTTTGTTCATCACACGGGCGAACGATTGGGTTAATTTGATGCTTCGATTATCGAACGAGCCCATCGAACCAACGAAGAAGAGGTATTCGAATTCGTCCGCTTCCTTGACGGTCGGCACGAGATCTTCCATGCCTTCACGCCATTTAATCCGGTCTTTACGGTTGATGCCCCACGGATTGCTCTGACGTTCGATGTTGCTCAACGCACGCTGGGCATCGGACGGCATGCGTCCTTCCGTCATGACGAGATAGCGGCGCATGTCGATGATGTGACCTACGTGCTCATTTGCCACCGGACATTGGTCCTCACAGTTACGACATGTCGTACATGCCCAGAGCTCTTCTTCTGTAATGACATCCCCAATGAGCTGCGTATCGTACTCAATCTTCAAAGCGGATGAGCCTTCCGTCGCTGCTGCCGTCTCTTCCACAACCTGACCTGCCCCTGCGGCGCGTGCTTGTACAGCTAACGCATTGCCGGTCGATTCTTTAAAGACCGCGGCCGGCATCCATGGCGTACGACCTGTAATGGCGGCCCCTTTCTCCGTTAAGTGATCACGCATTTTCACGATTAAATCCATCGGCGATAGGGTCTTACCTGTGCCGGCAGCCGGGCACATGCTTGTACAGCGGCCACACTCCACACAGGCGTATAAGTCAATCAGTTGGTTCTGTGTAAAATGCTCAATGCGTCCGACGCCGAATTCTTCTGCGCCTTCTTCTTCCAGCTTCTCGAAGTCGATCGTGCTCAGCTTGCCTGGAGGACGTGTCTTATCCTTCATAAGCCAGTTGTACGGCGCAAACAGAAGATGCGCGTGCTTGCCCTGCGGAATATACACCAGGAAGAACAACAGCGTCAGCAAGTGCACCCACCAGAAGACATAGAAGAGGGCGCCTGCCGCCGTCGGACCGATGCCCGCCAATGCCAGTGCAAGGCTGGAGGCGATCGGCTGCGTGGAACGGAAGCTGATGGCGTCGGCATGCAGCCAGATGATTTCTAATCCTTCAGACAGAAGCGTACTGATCATCAAGATGCTGATGAGCCAAACGACCAGATTGGCTTTCCAACCGCGTTTTAAGCGCTTTAATTTTTCGACGTTGCGACGATACCAGGCATAGAAAATGGCTAGCAGGATCGCCACAACGACCACTTCCTGGAACAGAAGGAAGTAAGGATATGCCGCACCAAACGGCAGGTGCGAGCCTGGCTTCAGCCCTTTCCAGATTAAATCAATGGCTCCGAACTGGACCAGAAGGAAGCCATAGAACAATACGATGTGCATGACACCGCTTTT
>NZ_LGUG01000020.1 GCF_001274715.1 Aneurinibacillus migulanus
CATCCGATACGAGGCCAAGGCCAAGGCGAGCGGCAATGCGCGGTGCCAAGTCTTTTCCGATCGCTGTATGTGGCATGAGAATGGCATCCGGCTGAACGTCTTCAATGACCTGACGCAAGGCCTGGAAATACGCATCTGTCGTATACGTATCCAGCTCTTTGTTTGCAACCGCATAAACTTTTACGGCTCCATATTTCCCCAGCTCAGCCACATAGTTGGCCGCATCGCTGCCGAAGGTTACCGCGACGATGTCGCCGCCTTCCGAGATGCGTTGCGCTGCTGTCAGCGCCTCAAAGGATACGTTCCGTAAGCTTTTGTCTCTTGCTTCTGCTACTACCAATACTTTTTTGCTCATATCGCTCGTCCCCCTCTGACCTTAGATTACTTTCGCTTCGTTGCGAAGAAGCTGTACCAGTTCTTTCACTTGATCCTGCACATCGCCGCTCAATATACGACCCGCTTCTTTTTTCGGCGGCAGGAAGGTTTCAATGACGCTCGTTTTCGCCGCAACCTCTCCGTCGATGTTCAAGTCATCTACCGTGAGACGTTCCATCGGTTTTTTCTTCGCTTTCATGATGCCTGGCAACGAAGGATACCGTGGTTCATTCAAGCCTTGCTGTGCTGTAACCAACACGGGCAGGGATACTTCGATCGTCTCGATGTCCCCTTCTACATCGCGCTCGATGGTCGCTTTTCCGCCATCCACGGTAAGTTTGGTAATGGTGGTTACCTGTGCGATGTTCAGCTCTTCCGCCAGGCGAGGGCCCACTTGACCGGACCCGTTATCCACCGCCATGTTTCCGCCAAGGATAATATCGTATTCGCGGTCCTTGATAACGGCGGCTAGAATTTTAGCGATACTGTATTCATCCGTCTCGATGTCTTCATCATCGACGATGACAGCTTTGTCTGCACCCATAGCAAGTGCGGTCCGCAGCGCGCTCTCGGCACGTTCCGGTCCGACCGTAATAACGGTGACTTCGCCGCCGTGCTCGTCGCGTAGCGTAATCGCTTCTTCCACTGCGTACTCATCGTACGGATTCATGATGAATTCGACCCCATCTTCGCTGA
>NZ_LGUG01000021.1 GCF_001274715.1 Aneurinibacillus migulanus
AGTCTGTCGCCTTGCTATTACTAAACCTTTGCCTTGCTGCTAAATCCTCATTCTTATTTGTTTTTAAATTTGTTGCACTCGATAGCGACCGCTCACCATTCCGGGTAAAGAGTACCGTTACTCCGTGCCGGGTTAGTACCTTGCCGACTAATTGTGCCAAGGCAAAGGCACGTTCATGTTCCTGCAGTCCATTTCCACATGCTCCGGGGTCCGGCATTCCGTGCCCTGGATCAATCAAAACTAATTTACTCACTCTATATTCCCCCTTGTCATATTGGTACAACTTATACCGCTGAATAATGTTCATCAGTTTATCTGGATACGTTGGGTCGGTAGCATAGCCGGCTTTCCATACCTCGACACAGGCCGCCCGCCAATCAGTGCCGATAACCTTTGCATACCGGGGAGTTAACAAGCGTTCTGAACGGCATTTAATGCATTCTCCCCAAGAGTTGTATTTACAGAAAATAGACTTTTCTGTTGTTTTCTTACCGTTCCGATACTCAGGCGATTCTTTTTCGTATGTACCAGCTGGACCAGTACCTTTGAGGCCGAATAAGTTGTTGGCCTTCTTCGCCAACTCTGATTCTCCCCATCCGGTTTCAAGAATAGCCTGGGCAATTGTGAGAGAGGCCGGAATCCCGACCTTTTTGTTTTCCTCAATTGCAGCATCTTTGATTTTGCTGATAAATGCTTGTGGCTCCATTTGGTATCCTCTCCTTACATCGCAGGTCGATCCGGCGTGTCTGGTGGTTGTTTTTCTTCTTCTGAACGTTTGCGGAGTTGGAGTAGAGCACTACGTAATTGGGGCGGTACAGGCATCCCGCATCGGACCATATTTTCTAGCATGGATAGCCCTTCGTTTGCGATATAAAAGTAAATCGTGATGTTACGGAAGAAACCGGGGGAATTTAGGGCTAAATCAACTTTATGTGCGGCAGCCACGGCCAGAAAGATAAATAGCTTCTTTGGAATACGTCGGAAGCCTATGGCGCTAGATAAACGCTTCTCTACACAAGCGGCGCCGATACCCGTTGCATAATCTGCAATCACCATAAACATAAGTACATCTAACAATTGCGACCATCCCCCGAAGAGATATAGCGCAACGGAAGCCAATCCCGCTTTAAAGGCTACCTCTCTTATATTCATCCCCAGTAACACAACCGTGGAGGCAATCCCTAACCCAAGGGCTATTTTTTTCATCCTCATTCCTCTCTTTCACCCCCTTTCGAGGGAAACAATAAAAGGGAGCTGCATATGCAACTCCCAAAATAAAAACGCCTCTCTTTATCGAGAAGCGCTTACGCAGTTTCTGTAGCCAGATCACCGCAACCTAATAGTTCTAATTGACGTTTGACTTCTGGCTTCAATGTAGCCGGTACGTCAGCGTAACTGATTTCCTGATCGATAATGAACGTCACATAAATCACCGCAATACGTGGAAACATCGTATCACCCCCTTTCAAAAGAAAAAGAGCGACCGATAAGAAAAGACGAGCGAGTTTAGCTCTCATCTTCCTTCAGTAGCTCCTTTACTTTGTCTTGAATGCTTTCTGGAACATCAGTGATTTGAATATCACCGTCTTTTATAGCATTTACATAGACTTTTGCAACTGACATGTTATTGTCCTCCGTTTTGCATCGCGTCAAGCGCTTCGTACAGTTCCATAATGGCAAAGCCATTATCTTTGTTCCGCTGTTTTTCCCGAGCGAGGTCTTGTTCAAGTTGTTGTATGATTTCATCCTTTTGTATGTTACTAAGTTTTAAAGTAGCTAAATCTTGACTCATCTTAACCAACGGCGCTTTTTCTTCCTCACGCTCTTTCTCGATTTGCGATAATGGCTTTTCATTGATGATGATCAATCGAACGCACCCCCAAATCCATTGACAATAACCTGACTCGTGGCTGTTCCTTTTTCAAACACAAATCGTATGTCAACGCCCCATTTATCAGCTGTCTTTTCCGCATTCGTAAAAAGAAAGCCGCGATTAAATCGGACATGATTCGTTATATCCTCCCAGGTAGGGGAGGCGTCAAAGGCGTTGTTACATGCTTCTATCTTCATTGTTGCCCCGTTCGGTACCACTGCATCAAGGGTGACAAGAATCCTTTTGGCGGCAATATCGGTGACAAATGGATTCTTTAGCTTGAATTCTAGTTTCGTTTCATTCCGAACAAACGTATAGGTCCGCACTGATGTCATGCCTTTACTGTCGGTCGCCTCGATGGATAGAGTATGCTGCGTCGCTGGTTGCAGTCGTATCCAAAGGTCATACGGAATGGTAATGGTGTTTTCCTGTCCGGCTACGCCTGCGAAAGAGCGTATGACCTTGCCGTTGATTTTTTCTGTAACAGTAAAGGCGTCCCCTTCCGGTTCGGTCACGGTATAGGTTTTAGATGGTATCGCCTGAATCGTTCCTAAATCCTCATTCGTACCGGAGATAACGGGTGGACGGTTATGAATGACACGGAATTTACGTATGACTTCCGATGACTTTCCACCTTTGTCATCTTCTGCCCAGACCGTAAGCGTATGGTCTACATTTTCAGCCAAGTCAACGGTGACCTCTGTAGTACCGTCACGGAGCCGTTTACCGCTGAACGTTAGGTTTTTGGCAAAAGAAAGAGGCGTGCCATTGACAACGCCTGATGCGATGTTTCGGACTGTGCCGCTATTGATTTTGTATTTAACAGTTAACACATCGCCGTTGTCAGGGTCTGATGCGCTACCAGTTATCGGCAAGACACTTCCTTCGGATAATGTGACATTATTCTGAGTTGAAAGTGTAAGAGTAGGCACAGCGTTTAAAATCTCAAGGACTGGTCGCCAACCAATAAATGTGTGCGTACC
>NZ_LGUG01000022.1 GCF_001274715.1 Aneurinibacillus migulanus
ATTCCAATGAAGGAATGGGATTGCTCGGAAGATATTTAGCACAAAAACTTGGGACGGATTTAGAGAAAGCTCTGCTTGAGTTCATCTGCCAACCTCTGGGTATGCAAGACACAACTATAAGATTATCCCTTGATCAAAGAAACCGATTAGTTCCGGGGTACGCAGGTAAAGATGTGAATCAGCCGGAATTAGCTATGAAGGTGTTTGAAGGAGCTGGGGCACTACGCTCTACCGTTACTGACATGCTTCAATTCCTCTCAGTATACCTGGGGATATATGCTGATCATCCAATGAGTAAACCATTTCATGTCACCCAACAGGAGCATATCAGCCAAGGAAAGAGCTTTGGAGTTGGATTAGGCTGGATAATCGATAAAAGGAACGGGATAATATGGCATAATGGCAGCACTCATGGGTATTCTAGTTTTTTAGGCTGCGATCCTTACAATTCTATTGGAATAGTGATTCTATCTAATTATCGGCCAAATCTAATGGACGATACGCTAAATCGTATTGGTTACGAGATTCTTACACAAATACGAGAAAATAAGTAGTATTCTATATAAAATTGGCTTGATGTAGTAATAAAGGTTCAGGTGGTTAGAGGAGGGAGAGTTAGAGAAAGAAGAGGTTGGATGCGCCCTGCGATCCGGTAGAAGAAAGGCCAACGTGTCTTTTTCCGACCGCTCCCGCCCACCGCCCTTCCTTCTTTTCTTACCTCCCACCATA
>NZ_LGUG01000023.1 GCF_001274715.1 Aneurinibacillus migulanus
TTCTCACTGGCCAATGCCTGTGCCATCTCGTGGTTCTCCGGCTTTGCATCAATCGCACGCAGGAACATGTCCTGTATTGCTTTTTCATCACCAATACGTGGACGCACATTCCATTCATCATCCCAATACAGGCATGGCTTAATGTTGCCGTCAGCAGTAAGACGCAGACGGTTACAGTTGCCGCAAAAATGATCACTCACAGGATGAATCAAGCCGAACGTACCCATGGCTCCCGGAATGCGGTAGTTATCTGCTGGACCGTTCCCGTAGATGTCTCCGGCCGGCTCATACGTATATCCCATCTGCTTCACTTTCTCGAATACCGTATCCAGCGAGAGATATTTCGCCCGCCACCCTTCGTCATTATGGCCGATAGGCATATATTCGATAAACCGGATTTGCAGCGGTTTGTCGAGCGACAATCGGATAAAATCCTCAATTTCATCGTCATTTTGTCCTTGCATCAGCACCACATTCAGCTTCACTGGCGCAAATCCGACCCGGAGTGCAGCCTCCAGGCCATCCATTACCCGCTTCAGGCTGCCCCCGCGCGTAATATAGGCGAACCGTTCCGACTTCAAGGAGTCCAGGCTGATATTCACACGAGTCACGCCTGCTTCTTTGAGCGCCTCCGCTTTCTGTGCGAGAAAAATCGCATTCGTCGTCAGCGCGATATCTTCAATGCCCGGAAT
>NZ_LGUG01000024.1 GCF_001274715.1 Aneurinibacillus migulanus
AGAGTGCGTAATAGCTCACTGGTCGAGTGACTCTGCGCGGAAAATGTAACGGGGCTAAGCGTACTACCGAAGCTGTGAGTGCTAGAAGTAAGAAATGAGATGTAAGAAGTAGGAAGTGAAAAGATGATTCGGACATTCCGAGACTTACGAGTATATAAGCAATCGTATGAGCTTGGAAAAGAGGTGCATCGAGTCACACAACATTTTCCAAAGTATGAACGTTATGAATTAGGAAGCCAACTGAGAAGGGCTTCTCAATCAATTCCATTGAACATTGCTGAAGGTTATGGAAGAAAAAAATCAAAAGCTGAATTCAAACGTTTTTTACTTATAGCAATAGGCTCTTGCAACGAAGTACAGGTTTTATTGGACTATGCCTATGAGTTTCATTATTTATCTTCGGATGAATATAAGCGATTGCTAACAAATTATGAAGGTATAGGCAAACAATTATCTGTGCTACATAGCAAGTGGAAATGAACCCTACATTTTACCTTTGATTTCTTACTTCTAGCGCGGTAGGGGAGCGTTCCTGCAGCAGTGAAGTCAGACCGGAAGGACTGGTGGAGCGGCAGGAAGTGAGAATGCCGGTGT
>NZ_LGUG01000025.1 GCF_001274715.1 Aneurinibacillus migulanus
GAATATATTCAGATACAGTTACACCAACCTCTTTTTGAAAAATACGATGATAGTGATACTTTGAAAATCTAGCAAACTGAGCAATACTTTCTAAGGATAGTTCTTCATGTAAGTTTTTCTCTATATACTCAATCGTCTTTTGTATGATGGGACTGTAACTCATTCTCTGAACCTCCTTACAAAAAGGATAACAAAAAAGGCAAGAGCTTTTTTGACTTATATTGCTTTGTTTTACTTACTAGACTTGCCCAAAATTTGATGCAAAGTTTACCATGTAGAAAGAACCGAAGGCTCCCCTAGGTAGCTTGTAACTGATTTTTTATCAAATCCGGCTGCGTTCCTGCCTTTGCTTCATAGTAAACAAATTCGATCCGACTCTCTGTCTTTTTGTTTTACCAACTTCATAGTCCTGTTAAGATATCACCGTGTCCTGTTACACTACAGAACATGGCTGTAAAAGAAAGCAGTGTCAAAACCGCTTCATTGCAACGGTACTACGTATTTGATAACCGTTAAAGGAAAAGTTGCTTTTCATGGTACGAAAATAAGTCTCAATCGC
>NZ_LGUG01000026.1 GCF_001274715.1 Aneurinibacillus migulanus
AAATACGTAATACTGATGCAAGTGATGCTTACAAAGTTCAATGGCGGGAAGCTACGGTCGATGGTAAAAAATTATTGATTTGTGATAGAAATATCCTTGCTGGCGTAGAGTGGTCTGCACTAAACGCACAAGGGTTGATTTTTGGCAAAACAATTACAATAGATGGTAAACAATACAGCCTACGTGTACTCACAGGTGGAACGACAGATCGGGTGAGTGGAGATGGATATTCTGGCGGTACTCCTGTAAACAACGAATGGGATAGAATTATTACAAACGAAGGTAATTTTTCTGGACTTCCAAAACCTTCTTCAAGTGATTTAGACACTACACAAGATACTGTTGATTTAAATAGCCATCACAACACTTTCTGGAATTGGTATGCCATATATTCTTTGTGTCAAGAGGAATACAATCGAGATAGCGCCGCACACTCGATGCGCGGCTTTAATTCGGCTCGTTATTACAGTTGGGGAAGTGGTACGCACACATTTATTGGTTGGCGACCAGTCCTTGAGATTTTAAACGCTGTGCCTACTCTTACACTTTCAACTCA
>NZ_LGUG01000027.1 GCF_001274715.1 Aneurinibacillus migulanus
TAACCGAAACAATGAGTTACATTATGTTGGCATTGCAAGAGCCTGCACACGGCTATGTCATTATGCAAAAGGTCGAGGAAATGAGTGACGGTGACGTACGGATTGCTGCTGGAACTTTATACGGAGCGATTGAAAACTTAATGAAGCATAAACTGATTGAACGTGTCGAAACGGAGGATGCTCGAAGAAAAGTCTATGTTTTAACGGACAAAGGAAGAGAAATTTTACAGCTGGATATGCAAAGAATGCAGCATATCATCGATGTTTACAAAGGGGGAAATATAAATGAAGAAATTTAAGTTGTTTGTCGATATCCGTAAAGAGGAAGCTTGGCTTAATGAGCAACTGAAAAAAGGCTATGAACTGGTTAAAAAAAGTTCGCTAGGCTATTATCAATTCCAAAAAACGACGGATACGAATCAGGTCATTAAATTAGACTTCCAAAGACATTTGACAAAGGAAAAGTTAGAAACATACATCGAGCTATATGAAGAGTTCGGCTGGAAACATATTGCTGGCAGCCGATTTAGTTCT
>NZ_LGUG01000028.1 GCF_001274715.1 Aneurinibacillus migulanus
TAAATGTTTGGTCCCAATTCTTTTTAACCTTTTCCCACACTTTAGGATTCTCCATTTTCAATCGGTTTCCGAAACCAACAACATCGGCTTCGTATTCCTCTTGCATTTTTTCTACTACATTCTTCACTAGTCGTTTGATTTCTTTTTCGGTGTTTTTTTCCACTCTTTTTAGAAATTTATTTTCAAAAGCGTTCCCTGAAGTTATCCAATTTTCGGATAGGCGTCCCTCTGATTCGATTTTCACATTAAAAGAGATATTCTTTCCATTAATATGAGGAGTAATCCTGCTTTTCATTGATTCTACCTCGTATATGAGTAGCTGACCGGTCTGTTTATCAAAGCTTTTCACCACACCGCCTTTCCCCTTTCCAATTATCCACGTTAAGCCTTCTACTTCTATTTCATTAAAAAAACCACCCAGCTTTTTTATCTTTCCTTTGATTACAGCCGCTCCCGCAAACTTCACCTCTCCATTTGCTGCAACTACGTTTTGCAAAAGAAAACTG